>JAQUSF010000049.1 GCA_028715215.1 Candidatus Zixiibacteriota bacterium | reverse complement strand
TAGTATAAAGGACATTGAATAATGGAAAGGATAACACCTTGAACCGGCTCCGAATATTTTTTTTTCATCACCGACTTATCCAATCTCTCTCCTTCCGAATATTTATAGTGACCGGTCTGTGCCTGGGGCTGGTCGGATCCGATACTTTACCGCAGGGGGAAAAACCGCCCAACTCACGATTACACGGCTCGTGGAATTTCGGCTTTCTTCCTCAGAAAGCCGAGGTCAGTCACCTTTTCTATGTTTACAACGACGGTACTAAACCTTTGACGGTATATCGTATTGACCCCGGATGTTCCTGCACGGGCACGACCAAAATCGAACAGCCCATTTTACCGGGTGACAGCGCGGCTATCGAGGTCACCTTCAAATCCGGTCGTTACCAGAACCGGGTTCACAAAGCGGCCAAAATCTATACCGATGACCCTATCGCCCCGGTACGGCAATACCGGATTATCTCAAATGTTTTTAAAGAAGGCGAAAAAACCGGCGATATTGCGATTACCCCGACCCGCCTGACATGGAAAACCGAACTTGACAAATCGACTCTGACCGCCGACACCCTGCACCTTTCCAACCTTGGTGACAGAGAACGCAAAATCACCGTCCTTCATTACCCCGAAGAACTGGTCGCAAATGTAACCTCCGAAACCACTCTGGCTCCCGGAGCCGGTGGCTCGCTTATTCTGGAATATATATCCGGGACGGTTTCTGAAAATATGAAGGGTTTATCCCTGACCTTAGCCTTTACAGGAACCGACACCACCATTGTTACCGTTCCGATTGAGATAAAATAATAAAATTTCAGGAAGGCTGGGTATGATGATAAAAATATCTCGGTCCAAAATACTTTTTTCAGCAATACTGGCTATGGCCTTGTGGCCGGGTTGCGGTGACGACGACAAAAAAGCAGTTAACCCTGACAACCATCCGCCGGTGATCGATTCGGTAATTGCTGACCCCGACACTTTCGTGTCCAATAGCTTAACCACTATCACTGTGACGGCTCATGACCCCGATGACGATGCTCTTTCTTACACCTGGGATAGCCGTGGCAGCTGGATCCTGCCGGTTACGGGAGCCGGGAATATTCTTCAGGTCACCAATTGCTGCCCGATTACCGAGGTGACTTCGGGCTATGTAATCGCTATCGTTACCGACGCCAACAGCACCTCCAGCCGCGACAGTGTCCGTATCTGGGTAACCCCGGAAGATAAATAATCATGCCTTACCGCTTAACGCTGATATTCACCTGGTTTCTGTTGTTTCCCCAGTTTGCCCGGTCACAGAACTGCTGTGCTCCGGCAGTGCCTCAACAGGGAGTTCTGGGTGAAACCGTAGCGTTACCGTACACGCTGGAGCTGGGAATGCACTTCGAATACCTTCGCTCCGACGGTTTATACGAGGGGGCTGACCAAATCGACGACCCGAGCGATATGCAAACGACCTGGAAACGGATTACCCTGACTGCCGCCTATGGTCTTTTCAGCCAGTTCAGCATCAGCGCCATTATGCCTTTTATCTACAAGGAGAAAACCCGCGAGCTGGCAGGGGATATCGAGTTTAAGAACACATCCGAAGGTTTCGGTGACCTTACTATCATGGGGCGTTACAGTATCTTTCCCAGGGATTTTGTCAACTTCCGGGAACTGGCGGTCGGGCTGGGCGTGAAAATACCCACTGGCTCCACTGATAAGCGCAATTTCGGACTGACCCTGCCCCAGGAGTTGCAACCGGGCACCGGCTCCTGGGATTTTAATGCTTCCCTATCATATTACCGGGGGATGGAAATGTTTGATTTCGTCCTAAGCGGCACCTATCTTGTAACCACCGCTTACAATGACTATAAATTCGGCAACCAGTTTTCATATTTGCTGTCGGCGAATTTTCATCCCCTGAAACGCCTTGACGTTACCGCTTCCCTGGCTGGTATAGTAAGAGGAAAGGATGAGGAAAACGGCCATGCCGTCCCCACCACCGGCCGACATCAACTCTGGCTTTCCCCCGGCGTTCAGATAACCTTGATTCCCGATTACTTACGCCTGCAGATATATTATGAAGCTCCCCTGTACCAGCATTTCAACGGTGAGCAACTGGGCAGCGATTTCAATCTCCGCCTTTCGCTGGCGGGACTGGTACCTTTAAAAAATACTGAAGAAGAGCTGTAAGAAATTTAGTTTTTTAATTTACCCCCAGTTCCCTGAGAATTGCCACGGCGTTATTGTTGTTCGGATTCAACTGGAGAGATTTTTTATAATTTTCGACCGAATGCAGGGTATCACCCTGAGTCAGCAATATTTCGCCATAACTGTCGTATACGTTAAACGATTTCGGGTAAGCCTCCACATTCAACTTGAAAAGCAGCTGGGCCTCGTCAGTTTTTCCGCATTGCAAGAATTCATAGCCCAGGTTATTTACAGCGGTTTCCGTGAAGGGTATTTCGTCGGGTTTTTGAAGGCGTATTTTATGAAATAACGCCACCGCTTTACAGGCGCCCTCTTTTTTGATAACAGCAATAAAGTCTTCATTTTTTAGAAACTGCCCGACCAGTCGATTGAATATATCCGGCTGTTCCATATGGACCAGGTGGCCGGCTCCCCTGATTACCACCCGCTGCGCGCCGGTCATCCCGCAAGAGATGATACCCGTATGCGCATGAACATCAGGATGGTCATATTCTCCAACGACAACCAGAGTGGGCACCTTTATTTCCGCCAACCGGCCTCTGGCGGAAGGAAAATCCTCCCGCCAAAAAACAGTATTGTCGGGATTAAAATTCTGATGATTATTTTCCATCATCTTCCGGAGCCGTTCCCTGGCGGCAGTGTTTGAAGCCGCCATTTCATAGGGGTCTTCCATCGTCCAGTATTTTATCCAGGCATCCGTGTTACCTTTATAATCGGCCTTATATCGACCGCCCCGGGTGAAAAAATGCTCCGTAAACCCGTAACCGTTGACCGCCGGACCGACCAGTATCAGCGATTTCACCAGTTCCGGGTAAGCCAGGGTAAAATCAATCGCCAGTCGCCCGCCCGCCGAACATCCCATCAAATGAGCTGAAGGTATCTTTAATTGCTTAAACAGCTGATGTAAATCTTCAATATTGCTGAAAACCGCCGTCGGCGGTTCCGACCGGCCGTAACCGCGACGGTCATAGCGGACAACTTTATAATCCCCGGCAAAATATTTAAACTGGTCGTCCCAGGTCTCGCGATGAACTATGCCGTCATGAATAAAGACAAAAGCCTCGCCTTCGCCTGTCTTTTCATAAAAAATTTTCCCGTTATCGACTTCGATATAACCTGATATGGTCTTTTCCCCTGAAATTTCTCCGGTTACCCCATGCTGAACCATGGCATAAAAATCCGGTACATATAACACCAGACTGAACACCGCCTTAAACGCAACCATGAATATATAGCCCAACATATAAACTCCTTTATCTAACAACTGTAAAAGTAAAGTCTATTCAGAACGGCTTTTCTTACAAAACTTATTGACAAAACCTGTGATAAAAAGTCGGTAAACCGTAATTCCCGGATAAAATAGAAGTCGTAAAAAAATCTTCTTTTGAAAGTTATTAAGTCATAAACAGATAGTGTTTTTTTAAATTTTAAAATCATGGCTTCCCGACTGTAACTTTAACCTCTCGTCAACCGTCTGATACATATGAATTAATTTGTCTAATTTGCGGAGTGCCTTTTGAACCTTCAAATAAACAACATCAGTAAACTTTATAAAGGCAATGTCTGGGGGATAAAAAATTTCAGCCTTAATATAACCGCCGGAGTCCTCGGACTTCTGGGACCTAACGGTGCCGGTAAATCAACCCTTATGCGTATCCTGGCTACGGTTACCCGGCCCACGGCCGGCACTGTATACTGGAATGGTTCCGATCTGGTTCTGGCTCCCAATGAAGTTCGGCGGGTTCTTGGCTACCTGCCTCAGGATTTCGGTATTTACCCCAATTTGAACGCCGTGGAGTTCCTGACATATCTGGCCGCGGCAAAAGGTCTCCGGGGCCGGGTGGCCCGTCGACGCATCGACCAGCTTTTAGAAATCGTCAATATGGCCGATGCCCGCAAACGCCGCCTGGGCAGTCTTTCCGGAGGTATGAAACAGCGGGTCGGCATTGCCCAGGCTTTGATAAACAATCCTGAATTGCTGATAGTCGATGAACCCACCGCCGGTCTTGACCCGGAAGAACGGGTTCGCTTCCGCAACCTGCTTTCAGAACTGGCCGAAGAACGCATCGTCATCTTATCGACCCATATTGTTTCCGATGTCGAAGCAGTGGCTACTTCCATCGCCCTCATCAATAAAGGACAACTGCTGGTGCATACTTCTCCCGAGGAACTTCTGCGCACCGTTGCCGGCAAAACCTGGGAAGTGCTGATTACCAGCGGCGAACTTATCGAGTTGAAGAAAAATTACATTGTCGGAAGCTCCGTTAAAACCGGCGAGGGTGTGCGGGCGCGGGTTGTTTCCGACGAAAAACCTGCCGGGTCAACCAGAGCCATCGCCACCAATCTCGAAGACGCCTACCTTTATCTTTTAGACCGGGCAAGGGATAACTCCCGGACATGAGAAAACTCGAAATTTTAAAGCAATTAATTTTGGCGGATTTTCGTGAACGTACCCGCCGTTACAGTTTCCTGGTCACCCTGATGGCTATTTTATTTTTCGGCTATCTAGTCATAACCGACCAGTTCACCATCCGCTTCGGTGTTTACCGGGGAATCATCAATTCCGCCTGGGCCGGAACCGTGATGACCGTGGCCAGCACCATCATCCTTTCGCTGGCAGGTTTTTACCTGGTTAAAAACACTCTGAGCCGTGACCGCACCACTAACGTGGGGCAAATCCTTGCCGCCACCCCGCTCAGCCGGACGGAATATCTTACAGCGAAATTTCTCAGCAACTTCCTGGTGCTGGCACTGATGGCGGCAATACTTGAACTGGCCGCCATCGTCATGTATCTTATCTACGGTGATGGTGCGGGCTTTAATCTCTGGCATGTGACCTCACCGCTTTTGTTCATTGCCCTTCCGGCCATGGCTTTCGTGGCCGCCATGGCCGTAGCCTTTGAAAGTATCCGCCCTCTCAGCGGCACCTGGGGAAACATCATCTATCTGGTTTTAATCGAAAGCATCATAATTACCAACATTCAGGAAATAACCTTCTTTGACCTGAGCGGCGTAAGTTTGTTTATTCGGAAAGGTCACGAAGCGGTACGAACGCTTTACCCGGACGCCCGGCCGGGAGTGGTGGTCGGGTTCATAGCCTTCGATGAGTTCCTGTCAAAAAATATCAAGACTTTCCCCTGGCACGGCTTTGACTGGACCGCCGCCATGATACTTTCCCGCCTTAAGTGGGTGGGCGCGGCTCTGGCAATCGTTACCGCGGCGGTTCCGTTTTTCGACCGTTTTGACCGGACAAAAACAGTTCGCCCCCAAAAACAAAAAAAACGAATGAAAAAAAACCGTGAATATATCACGACCGGTAAAACCATATCACCCGCTCTTTCTTACCATCAAATCGATACCCCCCGGACGTGTTTCAGTTACCCGGCCATGCTGGCGGCGGAAATTCGTCTTATGCTGAAGGGTTACCACTGGTTCTGGTATCTTTTGGGCGGGGCGATGATTGTTCTCGAGTTGACTTTACCCCTGGCCGAAGCCCGAAGGTTCGCTCTGTCGGGCGCCATGATACTGCCTTTAGCCGTCTGGTCGGCCATGGGCACCCGTGAAACCCGGTATAACACGGCCCAGCTTTTATATTCCACACCCTACCCGGTAACCAGGCAACTGCTGGCCAGCTTCCTGGCCGGGGTCATCATAGCCCTGCTGATGTCCGGCGGTTTGCTTATCAGATGCGGTCTCTGGGGTCCCTCGTCGCTCGTGCCGGGTCTTTTAGCGGCGTCCTTTTTCGCCCCCGCCCTGGCCCTGGCTTTCGGAACCCTGAGCGGCAGTAAAAAACTGTTCGAGGTTACCTATTTTTTGATGTGGTACATCGGGGGCATCGAAGGTCTCACCGCGATAAATTTCCTTGCCACCACCGACGAAGCTATTACCGCCGGGATGCCGCTTATTTTTGCCCTGATATCGCTGGGTTTGCTAATGGTCGCTTTTATTGCCCGCCGTCACCGGGTAATCCTCTAAAAACAATTTGTCGAAAGGCAGAATCTAATTAGCAAAACGTCGGCTTTGCCGAGCCCAAAACGGGATGGGAACCGATGAAATATATCCGTCACTTATCATAGAAAAAAAGTCGATGGTCATCGACTATTAGACCTGCCGGACCCGGTACATTCGGCTTCCGTCATGAAAGGATTCCTGAAAGCGCTTGAAAAGACTGCCGGTGTAAAAACTTTTCATTCGTACCGCAGGGCATCGATGGGATTCAAAGCCGCCGCCTTGCGGGCCGGGTAAAAACCGAAAAATATCCCCACCGCCCCGGAAAACAGAAATGAAATAACGATAATATCAGGTTGAATGATGGCCGCATATTCCGTAAATCGGTTCAATATCGCCACCACTCCCGCGGAAAGAAGGATACCGATTATTCCCCCGGACAAACTGAGCACCACCGCCTCCGTCAAAAACTGGGTCAGAATATCACTGGCCCGGGCGCCCACCGACAGACGGATACCGATTTCACGGGTTCTTTCCGTCACCGAAACCAGCATGATATTCATGATACCGATACCGCCGACAATCAGACTCACCGCCGCAATCGAACCCAGGAGCAAAGTCATGGTTCGCGAGGTGGCGGTGACCGCCTCGGTTATTTCCGCCTGGCTGCGAATGGTAAAATCATCGTCATCCCCGGCATCCAGCCGGTGCGATTCACGAAGAATAAGGCGCGTTTCGGCAACAGCTTCATCCATCCGCTCGGTCGATACGGTACTGGCGTTAATCATATCCACCCATTGCCGGCCCTTCAACCGGTAAAGCACCGTGGTCGAAGGTGCCAGAATTACATCGTCCTGGTCCTGCCCCATCCCGCTCTGGCCCTTGGCTTTCAAAACACCGATGACCGTGAAAGGAATATTTCTGATGCGTATCGTTTGCCCGGTGGGGTCCTGGTCGGGAAATAATTCCCCGGCGATGGTTTTACCCAGCAGGGCGACTTTCTTGTTAGCCGCAACATCTCTCAAGGTAAAAAATTCCCCATACTCGATTTGCCAGTTGCGGATAATAAAATAGTCCGGTTCCACGCCATACACCTGGGTATTCCAGTTCCCGGTACCGCCGATAACCTGTCCGCCGGAGCGCACCACCGAGGATACGTTTTCTATCAGGGTGGCTTCATTTTTAATTTTTTCGACATCACTGAAAGTGAAGCGGTTGAAAGAACCGGCACCCATCCGGACACCGCCTGCACTGGAACTTCCGGGAAAAATTATCAGCAGATTGGTGCCGAGGGCGTTGATTTCATTTTCAATCCGGGCCTGGGAACCTTCGCCGATAGAAACCATCACAATCACGGCGCTTACACCGATAATAATGCCCAGCGAAGTCAGCAGACTTCGCATCCGGTTTTTTAAGATACTTTTGAAGGCGGCTTTGATTAAATTCCAGACATGTTTCATTGTTCCGGCGTCTCCATTTCTTCCACCTCTTCCTCCGGAAAAGCCGCCAGGTCTTCTGCGGCGTTGCGGCGGCCGGTTACCGGGGAATCACGGCGAATCAGGCCATCGCGCAATTCCACCACCCGACGGGCATAAAGAGCGATATCCGGTTCGTGCGTCACCAGAATAATCGTTATCCCCTGGTCGTTGAGGTTCTGAAAGACCGACATTACTTCAACCGAGGTTCGGCTGTCGAGATTGCCGGTGGGTTCATCAGCCAGGATAATCGCCGGTCGATTGACCAGGGCGCGGGCGATAGCCACCCGCTGTTGCTGACCGCCGGAAAGCTGGCTGGGTTCATGTTCCAGCCGGTCGGACAGCCCGACCCGGGTGAGCGCTTCGACGGCGGCGGCTCCGGGATTTTTTATGCGACCCCGGCGGTCGTAAAAAAGAGGCAGCATGACATTCTCCAGCGCCGAAGTACGCGCCAGCAGGTTAAAGGTCTGAAAGATAAAACCGATTCTCTCGTTGCGGATGGTGGCAAAGGCGTTTCCATTCAGTTCATTGACTTTTATCCCATCGAGAAAATATTCGCCCGAGGTGGGTTTATCGAGGCATCCCAGTAAATTCATCAGGGTTGATTTACCGGACCCGGAAGCTCCCATAATGGCTACAAATTCACCCGTGTCAACGTTGAGATTGACGCCCCGCAGGGCATGAACGGCGATATCACCCATTTTGAAAACGCGCGTCAGGTTCTTTATTTCAATAACCTTACTCATGGCTTATTCATCCGCTTTAACTTTTCCGCTTCCGCCCGTTAAAAACCCGGAGGCGGACGGAAACCTCTCGGTTGACTGTTGGTTTTTGTGTTATTGGTTGCAGCCGTCCCGACCCCGCCGATGACCCGGTCGCCTTCCGCCAGATTGCGGCAATGCACTATTTCTGTACTGGTACCGTCGGTCATGCCGGTGCGAACGATTTCCATCTGCAACTGTCCTCTTTCATCCAGATACCAGAGCTGGCCCATGTCTTTGGGGCGCTGCCGGGGCATCATCTGGCTGTTTTGACTGCCGGTGTCGGCTCTTGCACCGCCGCCCATACGGGCACGGCGTTCGTTTTTAAGGGAATCCGGTAGATTCTCAAACTCTTTCTTCCGGCGCTCCTGAAATGCCTGGAGCTGCTCATTGGTCGGCGTGAAGCGCAGAGCTTTGTTCGCCACCAGGAGCACATCGTCCTTTTGTTCGATAATAAAGTCAACCATCGCCGTCATCCCGGGCAAAAGAAGATTGTCTTCGTTGGCCGCCGCCACCACCACGGTATAGGTTACGACGTTGGAAACCGTGGTCGGCTGCATCCGTACTTTGGTAACGACCCCGGTGAACACCTTATCAGAATAAGCCTGGACCTCGAACCGTACTTCCTGCCCGGCTTTAATCATCCCGATATCACCTTCGTCCACATCCACCAGTATTTCCATCCGGGACAAATCCTCGGCGATCTTGAACAGGGTGGGCGTGGAAAAACTCGCCGCCACCGTCTGGCCGGTCTCGACATTTTTGGATATGACCATCCCGCTGATGGGAGACCTGATAACGGCGTATTCGAGATTGCGCCGGGCTCTTTCCAGTGATGCCTGGGCCGACTTGAGCGTCGCTTTCTGAGCTTTAACACTGACCTCGAAACTCAGCAGGTCGGCATCAGCCAGCATCCCCTTATCGAAAAGTTGTTTGTTGCGGTTATAATTGGCTTCCGCCTCTCGAAGCATGGCTTCGGCTTTCTCTACACTGGCTTCGGCGTCAAGAACCGCCATCTTTAAAAGAAGCGTATCCAGCACCGCCAGAAGCTGTCCCTGTCTGACATTGTCGTTATAGTCCACGAAAACCGTGTCAATCGTCCCTGATACCTGCGTGCCGACATCGACCGTGGTAACGGGACTCAGGGTGCCGGTGGCCGAAATGGTGCTCTCGAGATCCCCCCGGACAAGACTGGCAAACTGGTAAGTCGTCTCCGCTTTACCCCTGTTAGACTTATAAATATAATACCCGGCGATAATAACCAGAATCGGGATTAATACATATAACCAACTTCTTAATCTCATTATTCTTCCTTTTTACCTTTTTTCAACACCTCTCATTATATCACCTAACTTGACATAAATAAAACAAGTTAAGGTCTTTAAAAGATTAATAACTAATCGGTGAAAAATAAGCAACTGTCATATACCATCAAATACCGCCTGACGTCATGGTTTTCTGCATCTGGTTTGTTATGCCAGGGGGTAAAGATTATGTTAGTCAGCGGGAATATAAAAACCATACCGGTCTGAAAGATAGATTTTATCATGAAGTATTATAAAATGGCCGTTTTTTTATCTCTGGAGGAAGCTATTGTCCCGCAGGTGAGACCATAATATTGATATAATTGCTGTCGGCACAGTTGAATTTTACCAGGTCCTCCCACCAGCTCCCGTCTTCAGCCTGCCAGTGATATTCCAGCCGGGAAATATGACTACATACATTGAGACCATGAATATCGTAAATATCCACCCCTTCGTCGCTTCTGAAAAGGGGAATAGACGATCCCGAGATTGTTATCTCACGATACGTCCAGGGGTTCTGATAAATAGTGGCTGAAGAATAAAAAGTGAGTATGGTATCCCGGAGGGCATTAAAAGTGAGGGTCATTTCTCCGAAGTAAGGATAATCCCACATCGTTACCGTGTCCCAAACCGCCGAAAAACTATTCCCCGACATTGTCCCTGTAACAGGTTCCCAGTTGGGCCAAACATATTGCGACCAGGCCATGCTGTCATTGGCAGGGGTATTATAGAAAAGGTCGGCATAAATATTGAACCAGAGGGACACCAGGTACTGTCTGGACATGGTAATGCTGATATTTAAATTTATTGTTGAGGTGCTCATATAACCCGGCTCCGTATAATGGCTGTTAACCACCACCACCCAGAGCTGTTCGAAACCCTGGGCGACCAGGGTATCGACCTGAGTAAGTATGACTTCCGTTTCCCCTTTCATAAGAAAAGGGTCGGTCGACCCGTTTTTGTGCGCAAAAACCAGGATAGCGATATCCTCGGCCGGTATTGTAGAGCCGGAAGCGACAAGTCTTATAGTGTCAAGAGCGGGATAATCCAGTTCCATAAGAAAAATCCGTCCGGAAAGGTCAGGATAAGCCAGGGAGAAAACCGCCAGCGTATCCTCAGCCGAATCAATGGTGAAAGCACCATGAACATCCGAAGCATAGACGTCTCCGGCAAAAGGACCGTTATAAATATTACCCCGGACATATTCCTTGATAAAATCCGGCCACATAACCCTGGCTTCATCCGCCACACACCCCAGAACAGCCGCTACCGGAGCCGCCTGTGTTTTGATAGCGTCATAAATACGGAAAACAGCACTTTCCCGGTAGTTCACGGTCAGATACCGGATAAGGGTGGACATGCCGCCGCCATGATTCCGGGCGGATAGAAGGGCATTTCCCGCCCCGGCCTGAAGACCTTCGAAGGGAGCCTGCCGGTTATGGTCGGTCAGGTCAAAATCAAGGGGTTTGAAAAAAAGCCACTCCGGGTACTCAGGTACCAGTTTTTGTTCAAACCACGAGGCGACCGCATGATGCAACCAGTAGTTGACCGGGTTAACTCGCGCCTGTCGCTGCAGCAGGACATTAAAATATTCTTTATCATTAGTGCACAATACAGCCAGGGCGCATTCCCGGGCGGCTGCCGCCATAACCACCCACTGGTAAGCCAGAATATCATCAAGTGCCTGCTTGCTGAAAACGATACTGAACGCTCCCCAGGCAGGAAAAAACATGGCATAGCGCTGAATATCCGCCGGGGCAAAATCGTAAATATATACCTCGATGGGGAAAGGCACCAGGCTCGTGTCAATATTTAAAGCCTTGAGGGAATCGATAGCCTTCTCCAGAACCGGCGGCAGGAATAGCTTTGAATGGGTAACCAGGTTTTTGGGAAAAATAATCTTAAAATGCCCCGTCACCACTGGCGTATCATAACCGCTTTGCCCCACAAAATATACCGCCAGAGGACTCTCCTGACTCTGTTTCAGGCGCCTGTGTGAACCTTCGCTATTAAATCCATAACCGGTATCAGCCGGTATGCCGATACCCAGGAATTCCGCGGAATCCTGAGCCGGAAACAACCGGTATACCCTCTGTTCCTCGCCGGAGGCAGGATTAAGAATATTACCCCCGACCGCCACAAAACTGGTCCCGTCAAGAGCCTCCTGAAAGCGAATTCGTATTTTTAAAGTGTCACTGTAATTATCAGGCAACCCCTCCAGGCGGTACAACTTCGTAACCGAGTACGCCTGCGAAGGGTGTTCCTCAACGCCGGAATAAAGATTTAGTGTAACCGTCTGACTAAACGCCCCGGGGGGAACATCCAGAACAAAGTCGGAACTCGACAGCCGTCCCCCTGCCGGACCAATAACCGCTGTGGCTTCTGTTTCCTTTTCCGTACTGCTGGTGGGACTTTTCGACGAACAACTAATCATCAACAACAAGGTTGGAATGATCAGCTTTAATATTTTTGACCTCATGGATGATTTTTCAAACTACAATATTGCAAAAGAGTAAATCAAGCTTGTCATTAAACGAATAATAATACAAAAGACAAAATTGTCAATTACTTATTCTTTTCAGCATCACTATCGCGATGCCAAAGCTCTATTCTCATACCTGATCCTCTACGACTTCTTTCATTAACACCGGAAGAATTCAATCCCGGTTTCTGACAGTTTTTTACAGACATTTTTATCGGTCAGGGAACCTGTTTAGCATATTTTTGCGCCCTGGTTTCCTAAAGATAAATATCAAACGATAAACATCTTTTTGAAAAAAAATGGCACTTCTTTTATCATCGATTGTTCTTGAAATTAATCCCGGACCTTCGTATAATAAAAGGTTTGAAAGGAAACAATATTGAAAACAGCAAGTACTTACTATCCGAAGATATTCCTGCTTATGATTTTTTCCGGAATAATGCTTACCGCCGGCTGCGACCGGGGGAATAACCAGATTTCCCGCAGTGGTCGCGGCCTTGAAGCCACGCCGGTCGAAGCCCTGGTAATCCGACCGCAACTTCTGGAAAACAAAATATACGCCACCGGCACGCTCTTAGCTAACGAGGAAGTTGAACTTCGCCCCGAAATCTCCGGCCGGGTGGTCGGGGTATATTTCGAGGAAGGACGGAAGGTCAAAAAGGGCGACCTCCTGTTGAAAATAAATGACCGGGAACTTCAGGCTCAACTTAAACGCAAACGTCTCGAGGAAACTCTTGCCGCCGACGAGGAACATCGCAAGCGGTCGCTGCTGGAAATAAACGGAATCAGCCGCGAGGAATACGACAAAGCCCTTAACGCTCTCAACATGATCAAAGCCGAATACGAGGTTATCGAATCCCAGCTGGAGAAAACAGAAATTAAAGCTCCGTTCGACGGCATCATTGGTCTTCGTTATGTCAGTGAAGGCAGTTATATTTCTCCCAGCACACTGGCGGCCACCATGCAGAATATCGACCCGGTTAAAGTCGAGTTTTCAGTGCCGGAAAAATACACCCGGCTTCTCAAACGGGGTTCGACCGTCATGGTTCAGGTCGGTGAAACCGCCACCAGGCGCCGGGGGGAAATTTACGCCGTGGAAGCCAAGGTCGACCTGGCCACCCGCACCATCAAAGCCCGGGCTACCATCCCCAATCCCGACGGCCATCTGATTCCCGGCTCTTTCGCCAAGGTGGAGATTACTCTGGAGAAAATTGCCGATGCCGTGGTCATCCCCACCCAGGCCCTTATCCCCGAGCTGGAAGGCGAGAAAGTCATCATCTGTGAAAACGGCCTGGCAAAGTCAATCCCGGTGACCACCGGCATCCGCACCGAGCGGGATATCCAGATCCGGGAGGGCTTGCAATTCGGGGATACACTTATCACCACCGGTCTTCTGCAGTTGACCGACGGTAAAGCCGTCAGGATTACCGTTCTTAAAAACGAATAGGTTTTGCTGATATGATAATATCCTCAATCTGCATCAACCGGCCGGTACTATCCATTGTCCTGTCAATCCTTATTGTTTTGTTCGGTGCTATCGGCTTTTTATTTTTGGGAATTCGTGAATATCCCAATGTCGACCCGCCGGTGGTCACGGTTTCGACCAGCTATACCGGAGCTAATGCCGATGTCGTGGAATCGGAAATAACCGAACCCCTGGAGGAATCCATCAACGGTATTGCCGGTATTCGTTCTCTTACTTCGACCAGCCGCGACGGCCGCAGTTCCATCACCATCGAATTTGAGCTGGGGGTTGATATGGAAACCGCGGCCAACGACGTTCGTGACCGGGTATCCCGGGCGGTTCGCAACCTGCCCGCGGACGCCGATCCGCCCATAGTCACGAAAGCCGATGCCGACGCCACGAATATCATCGCTATGACCATCCAGAGCGACCGCCGTTCCCTGCTGGATCTGTCGGCCATCGCCAATGATATTTTTAAAGAACGCCTTCAAACCATCCCTGGCGTGAGCGAAATCCGCATCTGGGGCGAAAAAAAATATGCCATGAAACTTCTAATTGACCCGGCCCGCCTGGCCGCTCATGGCTTGACGCCGCTGGACATCAAAACCGCCCTCAACCGTGAAAATGTCGAGCTGCCTTCGGGATTAATCGAAGGTTACAGTACCGAGCTTTCCATCCGCACTTTCGGCCGCATGTCCACCCCGGCTGAATTCAACGACCTGATAATCAAACAGACCAACGGCTCGGTGGTAAAATTGAAAGATGTCGGCGAGGCTCTTCTGGCGCCCGAAAACGAACGCACCCTCCTGCGCGGCAACGGCGGCATCCCCATGGTGAATGTGGCTGTCACACCCCAGCCGGGTTCGAATCATATCGCCATCGCCGACGAATTCTACCACCGCGTGGAACAGATAAAGCTCGACTTGCCGGAGGACATAAAGCTCAACCTGGCCATGGACACCACCGTCAATATCCGCAAAGCCATCACCGAGGTCGAAGAAACCATCCTTATTGCCTTCCTTCTGGTCCTGCTGGTGATATTCGCTTTTCTGCGCCATTGGCGTACCACCATCATTCCCATGCTGGCTATTCCCATCTCGCTTATCGGCGCCTTTTTTATCATGTACCTTGCCGATTTCTCCATCAACATTCTCACCCTCCTGGGAGTCGTGCTTTCCACCGGTATCGTCGTCGATGACGCCATCGTGGTCCTCGAAAATATTTACAGTA
This sequence comes from Candidatus Zixiibacteriota bacterium, assembly GCA_028715215.1. Lineage (GTDB taxonomy): Bacteria > Zixibacteria > MSB-5A5 > GN15 > FEB-12 > JAFGNW01. The sequence goes on along the minus strand of JAQUSF010000049.1, from coordinate 8,894 downwards.
AAATCGAGAAGGGGATGCCACCCCTCGAAGCCGGTCACAAGGGCTCGAGGGAAATTTATTTCGCCATTATCTCCACCACCATCACCCTGGCATCGGTCTTTTTGCCCATTATTTTCCTGCAGGGTTTAACCGGTCGTCTGTTCCGGGAATTCGGTATCGTGGTCGCCGGCTCGGTCTTGATTTCGGCTTTCGTTTCTCTGACCCTTACTCCCATGATGAGCGCTCACACCCTGCATAAGAACAAACACAAAAACAAACTGTTTGAAATGAGCGAACGCGCTTTTGAACGCCTGGCGGCGGGTTATCGTCGAACTTTGACCCGGTTCATCCAGCAGCGCTGGCTGGCTCCCGTTATCATGACCGTCTCGCTGGCAATGATCTTTTTCTTTGGTACCCTTTTGCCCTCGGAACTGGCACCAATGGAGGACAAGAGCCGCCTGATGATAAACGCCACCGCTCCCGAAGGTACTTCCTACGAAGCCATGAGCGACTATATCGGCAACCTTATTGCCATCGTCGATACGCTCCCGGAACGGGATGTAATACTCTCTCTAACCGCACCCGGTTTCGGCTCCAGCGGGTCAGCTAATTCCGGCTTCATCAGAATTAACCTCGTTCCCCCCGACCGGCGGGAAAGAACCCAGCAGGAAATTGCCGATGCCCTGACCAGAATCGTCAGAAACGAAACCTTTGCCAGAGCTTTTGTTATCCAGGAACAAACCATAGGCACCCGCCGCTCCGGCTTGCCGGTTCAATATGTCATCCAGGCCCCCACCCTGGAAAAGCTGAAAAGCGTTCTGCCGGTTTTTATGGAAAAAGTCGAAGCCAGCCCGGTTTTCCAGGTAGCCGACCTGAACCTTAAATTCAACAAGCCCGAGTTGACCATCAGTATCGACCGTGACCGTGCCCGTGCTCTGGGGGTCACCGTCAGGGATATTGCCGAAACCCTGCAATTATATTTCAGCGGCCAGCGCTACGGTTTTTTCATTCTCAACGGTAAACAATATTCGGTAATCGCCCAGGCCAGCCGGGAAAATCGCGATGAACCCCTTGATTTGAGTTTCATCTATATCCGTAACAACCGTAATGAATTGATTCAACTCGATAATGTCGTCGACCTCTCCTATCGCAGCAGTCCCCCGCAACTCTACCGATACAACCGTTATGTCTCGGCTACCGTCAGCGCCGACCCGGCCCGGGGTTATACGCTAGGTCAGGCTATCAAGGAGATGGATAAAATTGCCGCTGAAACCCTCGATGAATCTTTTTCCACCAGCCTGTCAGGGACCTCCAAGGAATACGCCGAAAGTTCCAATACCCTGCTGTTTGCCTTCTTTCTCGCCCTTATTCTGGTATACCTGATCCTTTCGGCTCAGTTTGAAAGTTTCCGTGACCCGCTCATTATCATGTTTACGGTCCCCCTGGCGCTCGCCGGCGCGCTCTTGGCCCTGTGGCTGTTCGGACAAACCCTTAATATTTTCAGCCAGATCGGTATAATTGTCCTGGTCGGGATTGTCACCAAAAACGGCATATTAATAGTGGAATTCGCCAATCAACGCAAAGCCCAGGGTCTGCTTTTACGGGAGGCGGTTATCGATGCCGCGGTACAGCGGTTTCGCCCGATCCTGATGACCAGTATGGCAACCGCTTTCGGCGCCCTGCCGATTGCCCTGGCTCTGGGCGCCGCTGCCCGAAGCCGGGTATCCATGGGTATTGTCATTATCGGCGGTCTTATGTTTTCGTTAGGTTTGACCCTGTTTGTTATTCCCGCTCTATATACCTATCTTTCATCCAAGAAAGCACGTGCAATCCTGCCGAGCACCGAGCCGGTTAAATCCGAAACCGTTTGATTTGACTAAGAAACTCATAAAAACGGCAACCTTTGCCTTGAAAAGTGGCCGTTTTTTTTGTTAAGTCACAACGATATCTCGATGACCGCCTGCCTTTGACTACCTGCTATTCCCACCCTCATGATACAGATTCTTCGGCGACAACAATTGCCTGGGAATATCCGGCCCGGCCCAGGAAACACTCAAGGCTTTGCCGCCCTTGCACTGGAACATGTACGCGGTAACCGGATGATAACCGCTCTTCAAAGCGACCTCGCCGCCGACTTCACCTTCACCGTGAATGCCGTCATTATCCGCAATCAGTTTATCACCGATATACAGGGCGCTGCCGTCGTCGGAGCTGATAAAGAAATCGTACAGTCCCTCCTTTTCAATTTTGACAAAGCCGCTGAAAATAAGGGCGTAGTCCTCATCGCGGGCAAAAGCGGGTATGGCTATCGAATCGACCAGGTCTTCCCGAACGGCGGTAAGGCTGTCGAAATTCGGCAGGCGGCGCCACTCGCCTTCGTAATACCGGCATAGCAGTCCCCTGACCGGTTTGGCCACTGCTGCCGGTTCGCGGGGCACCAGTTTGGTAAACTCAGCCATGTTGACGTAATCATGACTATAACCGTCAACAAAAGCGACGGTTTTAACCGTGGTGGTTTTGTCGATTGTCACCGGGCGGGTATACAGGGGCGACGTTGCGTCAGGCCGGGTGCCGTCCAGAGTGTAATGAATTCTCGCACCGGGAATCGGGGAGGTAATTTCAAAAGTCCGGTTATCCAAAAAAGCCAGCCGGTCGGATTCGATATATGTGACGGTATTGTCAGCTACGTCATAAAGCGGCTGGGCGGGCCGGACCTTATCATAAACACTTTTGACCATCGTGGCGGCCATAATTTTTATACGGTTGTTGTTCGGCAAGGTCAGGCTCGACGGGCATTTATCAAAATCAAGCCTGACCATAAACAGACAGGTGAACTGGTAAGCTTCGTTTTCATCCGCGGCATTATGGCGGTGCGTCCCGACCCAGGCGACAGGGGTTTGGATGATATACGCCGGGAGAATATGTTCGGGCGTATCATCAAAACGTCCGCCGTTAAGGCGGCTGTTCCACTGACCTATCGGCCGGGCATAATCCGGTAAAGAAATTTTCACCGAAGTTTTATCGAGCCTGAAACTGTCCTCCGCCGGACCGTTGACCGCAGTGGCCAATAGATAAAGGCGGTCATAATTGCCTCCGGGCAGTTCGAGTTTCTGCCCGGCACAGTCCAGCACATTCAGGGCGCCGTCTTTGTCGGGCCCGAAAACGAAGGAGACATTTTGATATACCAGGGTATCCGGAAGGAGGTCGCCCGAGATGGTGTTACCGTACCCATCCAGATCGCCATCGGAACGATTCCCGTCGGAACTGACACCGTCCCGGTTAAAAGGCAAAGCCAGTGGCTGACAGAGCGGCGGGGCCATATCGGCGGGTAGTTTCTTCGGCAGCGATACGGCGAAGGTTTTCGGCTGGAAAGGTTTTATGGAAAAGAGCAGGTCGCCATCGACAACCTCGGCGTCCGCCAGATACTCTTCATCGCCGGTAACCTCCCGTGCCGATTGTAACGGCCGGTAGAACCGGATTTTTAACCGGCTTTCTTTTTCACCGTAAAGTTCCTGCAACCTGATGATGATATGGTCGCTTTCCTCGGCCATTTTAAGGGCTCTGACCGCCACGACAGGATAGGCTACGGCAGCTTCGCTTTCGGCGTCTTTTATCTCCAGTAACGAGAAATTCCGCCCCAGTGAGCCGGGGTGTTTATCGGTGTGAAAAACCAGCAGCGGCTGGTTAAACCGGGCTGCCGTCCAGGGTATTTGTCCCTGCCGCCAGTCACCGGCATGGCTCATTACGGCCAGGTTCAAGAAATGCCGGCCGTTGTCCTGCGAGCGCTGGTCATCTATCCAGGACCAGTTATCATATACACCGGGGGTATGCACCAGTGTCAAGCGCAGGGTATGAAGGTCCGGGTGGTCCCAGCCGTAGCGGCAATCATTGAGCACCGCCACCCCGCAGGAAACGTCTTCGGCAGTCATATCCGCCCATTGATGACCGGGCACCTCGTACAACTCCGGCCGGTTGACGCCGCGCGCCACCGCTCCCAGACCGAGGTCATAAGTTACCTCTTCATTAGCCATGGTAAACTTGAACGATGCTTTTAAAAGGGCTTCTCGTTCATACCAGTCGATAACCGTCGGCATCTCCACATACTGCCCGGCTTCCCCGCCGGACAGGCGCACGGTCTGGGTGAAACTTGACCCGCCGTGACGACGCCTGATTTCCAGGGCCACCCGCACCGGGCCATTCTCCACCAGTCTTATTTGCGGCTGACCCGCCACGACGGCTGTCGGCGGAGCCATGATTTCATCGTAGTCAATCTCCCAGGCCGCCCAGCTGTTGGGTTTATCGTACAAAATTTCAAGGCGGATGGGTTCCTTCAGAAGTTCCGCCTGGTTATGTTTATCATAAATCGAGGCGATATTGCCGTGGTCATCGAGCTCGACCCGGTAATAATCATTTTCCAGACCGGTGTTGTCGGCTTTCAGCATGCTAACCATGCGGCCGCTGTCTTCAGCCGGGCGAACATCGTACACGGCATACCCCACCGAAGGAACCCTCGCCAGAAAGATTATTTTCAGGCTGTCAACATAAGTCTCGACTACTTGAGATGGTACCTCGCTGCCGCCGGGGCCGAATACTTTAACTCTCTCCGTCGACTTACCGGGGAACGACACCACCGCCGTAACCACGTCTTCCCGGGCTATCGACAGCGGGTTGAACACCACCAGGGGCTCGCCTTCGACAGCCGTGTTCAACAGGGGCGTCGTGGCTTCCACCGCATTACTCAGAACTGCGGCAAACTGGTTCATGCTGATGATTTCATCGTTCCACGAATAGGTGTACGCCTCGGGAATACTGGTTCCGGTCAGGTCGTCATGGAACTGATGCCACAGAAAACGGATCCAGTTTTGAGCCAGGTTTTCCCGGGGATAATCAAAACCCCCCAGCAGGCTGGCGGTCACAGCGGCCTTCTCGGCGGCGTCGGCGAGAAGTTCGTTTTTCCGATTCCAGCGCTTCATCGCCGCCTGTGAAGTATAACACCCCACCCCGTGACGGGTCATCAAAAACTCACCCCGGTAACACGGCAGGCGGTCCTTTAGCTGTTCGGGAACAATCCCGGCTACCTCGCTGGAGCCGATAACGGCAACCTTCACCGGACCGTCACCATGCATCGCCACCTCCATCCAGGCCACCGAACCCGAATCGGGCGCCCCGCCTACGTCGCCGGTCCCGAAGTATCTCACCGCCGCCGCCAGACCGGAAACCTCTTCCTGATTTTCAATCATCCTGATTATCGACGTGTCCCGGCTGATATCGCTTTCAATCCGGCTGACATAGGCGCCGGGATTGATGGCCGCCACCAGCGTGGAACCATCCACACCCTCCCACAGGCCGATATCGAACGGCACACCCACCGCTGACCCCCAGCTTAATTTCTGGGTCGAAAAACTTTTTAAACCGCAATGCGCCGCTACCGAGGGCAGGGCGTACCCGAATCCGAAGCAGTCCGGCAGGAAAACATCATAACTTTTTTTCCGGAATTCCTTCTTGAAATAACCGTTGCCGTACAAGGCGTGGCGCATGAGTGACTCCGCCGAGGGCACGTTCACATCCACCGCGTCCACCCAGCTGCCGCCAAGGCGCCAGCGGTTTTGGGCTACATACTCTTTCAGCCGGGAATAGTCTTCGGGGTAATATTCCTTCGCCAGCATGTAACGATATGCCCCCTCAAAACTGAAGACATAATCGGGGTAACGCTCGAAGAGCCGGAAATTGTCACGCAATGTATTAGGAAGGTATTCGTCAATAGTCTGCCTGATGGTCCAGCGCCACTGCGTGTCAAGGTGGGCGGTGGCTATCAGGTACAGGGTTTTTTCACCATCTTGTGTTTTACTTTCGGCGGACTGCGTTTTACCCTGCGATAACGGTAAAATCAGAAGGCCTGCCAGTATCAGCGTTTTTTTTAACATTGTTACCTCTATGTTTACTTATTTTATTTATCGCTTTTCTCAATACCTCTATTGGCCGTATCGGGACTTACTTTTTTTATTTTAAAACCCTGCTGTTTCAGGCGGTCAAGAAGAACGGCCAGAAGAATCACCACCCCCAGAATGACCTTCTGCGTATAACTTTCGACATTGGTAAGGTTCATCCCGTTTTGAATGACGGCGATAATGAACGCTCCTATCAGGGTACCGAAAATGCGTCCTTCGCCGCCGCTCAGGCTGGTGCCGCCGACCACCACCGCGGCAATAACGTACAGTTCGTAGGTCAGACCGTAGGTCGGCGCCCCGCTTTTAAGCTGGGAAGCCATAATCACACCTCCCAGGCCCGCCAGCACGCCGCACAGGGTATACACAAAAAAGGTAACCAGCTTTACCCTGATACCGGCCAGACGGGCAGCCTCGGGGTTGCCCCCGACAGCATAGATATATCGCCCCCAGACGGTCCGGGCCATGAATAGATGAGCGAGAACATAAAGCACCGCCATCAGTAGAACGGCATAGGGAATCTGTAAAAACGGCTCGTTTCCCCGTCCCAGCGTGACAAAGTTTTCCGGTAGCTGATAGATGGGCAGACCCCTGGAGATAATATACGCCAGACCGGCTGCGACCTGCATCATGGCCAAGGTGGCGATAAAAGGCGGGATATTGAAGCGCGTTATCATCAGCCCGCTGAAAGCTCCCACCCCGCCGCACAGAGCCATGCCGCCCAGACTGCCCAGGAGTAAAACCAGGGGCGAGGCTCCGATGCCGCCCATGCGTTCCACCAGCCAGGCGGTCACCACCGCCGACAACGCAATAAGACTGCCCACCGAAAGGTCAATTCCGGCGGTGATGATGACCATGGTCATACCGATGGCGATTATGGCTATTACCGTTATCTGATTAGCCACGTTGCGAATGTTACTGGCTAAAAGGAAAGTCGGCCAGCGATAGGCCAACGGCGTTAACACCGGCACCGCCGTGTACAGGGGAACCTGTGTTTTTATCGACTGCACCACCGGCCGGTAAGCCTGAGTGGTAACAAAGACCTGGTACTCCCGAAAGGCATCGGCGTAGGTCGTCAGGCTGTCTTTTACCTCGGCGGGACTGCCCCGCAGGGCCCTGACTTTAACAGTGCTGTCTTCAGACAATAACTTTTCTACCAGCGCAGCCAGCTGCCGGTCATCGTTGTTATCCTGCACTATAATCAGGATATTTTTAAAACCCGTATCGTCACTGTGCCGTATCTGCCGGGCGATGGATTCGGCGGCTCGTTTGCCTGATGGTTGCTGTTCATGGATGGTCAGAATCGAAAAAAACACGCCCAGCAGAATCAGAATCGCCAGCATGCCGTAATGGGATAAAAATCGTGATGCCTGTATTTTAAAAGCCGCTTTTTGGTTCATCTTGTATCCTCAGGTGGCCAGAGCCATTATTTCTTCCTGGGTGGCTGCCGCCGGGTCGGTAATCTCGCCTGTTACCTCTCCTTCTCTCACCACCAGAATACGGTCGCTGATACCCAGTATTTCCGGGAGTTCGGAAGAAATGACGATTACAGCTTTACCATTTTCAGCCAGTTGATTTATCAGCAGATACATTTCATATTTGGCGCCGACATCGATTCCCCGGGTGGGTTCGTCAAAGATAACCACCCGGGCTTCCTTCTCCAGCCATCGTGCCACCAGTAATTTCTGCTGGTTTCCGCCGGAGAGATGCTCGGCGGGCTGTTCGGTATCATACAGGCGGATTTTAAGGTTCTCCACGTGTCTTAAAAAATGCAACCGCTCCTTTTTCAGGTCAAGCCAGCCCCGCCTTGACCAGTTGCCAAGGTTGGGCAGGGCGAAATTTTCTCGAGCGGAGGCTTTCAGAATCAAACCCTGGCCCTTACGGTCTTCCGTTAACAGGCAGATACCGTGCCTGAGGGCGTCCCGCGGCGACTTTATTTTAAGCGGTTGGCCGTCGATAAAAATTTCACCGGTCGTTTTGGGGTCGGCACCGAAAAGCAGCCGGACAATATCAGTGCGCCCGGCTCCCATCAGGCCCGCCAGACCCAGCACCTCGCCGCTTCTAACCGTCAGGGATACATTTTTCACCCGACCACCTTCAAGGTGGCGGGTTTCGAAAAGAATCTTACCTTTTTTCGCCGCATTGCGGGGAAATTCCTTTTCCAGCGGCCGTCCCACCATGTATTCGATAAGTTGTCTCCGGTTCAACCTCTTTTTATCCCAGCAGCCGACGGTGACGCCGTCGCGCATGACCGTAATGCGGTCGGCAATTGCGAATACTTCATCGAGCCGATGACTGATAAATATAATGCTGATACCCCGGTTGGTCAGTTCCCGCATGATGTTAAAAAGGGCCGCCACCTCGCGGGGCGCCAGTGCCGCCGTAGGTTCGTCCATAACCAGGATACGCGCCTCCACCGCCAGGGCGCGGGCGATTTCAACCACCTGCTGGCGGGCAACATCGAGACTGTCAACCCGAACCGTTATATCCAGGTCAACCCCCAGACGGTCGAATATCGCCCGGGCGGCTTGTTTCTCAAATTTGAGATTCAAAAAACCCCGTCGGGTTCTTTCCCGGCCAAGAAAAAGGTTGGCATGAACCGACAAATAGGGAACCAGCGAAAATTCCTGGTAAATAGCCGCCAGGCCGGCCCGTTGCGCCTGCAACGGCGAATGAAAAGTGGCTTTCCTTCCGAATAAATAAACACGGCCCCGGTTGCTTTGATGAACCCCGGTCAGGATTTTTATCAAGGTGCTTTTTCCGGCGCCGTTCTCGCCGACCAGGGCATGGACTTCACCCCGGCGAAGATTAAAAAAACCGTTTTTTACCGCCCAGACTCCGGGAAAAGCCTTTTGAATACCTTCCATTTCAAGGACCGGTATTCCGTCAGGGGTATCGACTTCCATATCTCAACAGTTATTTATCTGCTTACTGGTTGGCAACAGCATCAGCCTGGGTAAAAAGAGCACA
>JAQUSF010000048.1 GCA_028715215.1 Candidatus Zixiibacteriota bacterium | reverse complement strand
ACTCGGAATATCGAGTACGGCTACTTTACCCACCGCGTCAAGCGTCCAGTCGGGATTATAACCCGTGCAGGCGATATAGGCTTTATAATCGTGAATGACGATTCCCTGCGGCCGCTTGCCGACCGTAATTTCATCGACCACGCTTTTCCCCGGTATATCAACCAGGGCGACACTATTATTCATAAGCAACGTCACATATACATACTGGGAGTCGAAAAAGGCCATGTAATAGGGATTGGAACCGGCGCCGGTATTGATATAGCCCCGGGTGGAGGCCGAGTTGAGATTTATAATTTGAATTTCATCGGTGCCGGAGTTGATGACATAAGCCATAGTATCCCTGACGATAATGTGGTTGGGATAACTCTGAACGTCGCTGCCCAGAGTCAAAATATTATTGGTGACCTGACCGGAGACGAGATTAATTTTCGAAAGGGTTTCCCCCAGCGAATTGATAACATAGGCATGGGGATCACGGGCGAAACAAACTACCGCCATTATGCATAAAATCATGAAAGAACGTCCCAGGGTTTTCATGGATATTTACTCCTTTATTTAATTACCGTATGCAACCTTAAAGCCGAAATGCCATTCCCTTCCGGGCATCGGGTAATGGGTCAGCAGAACGTAATCCGCGTCAGAAATATTATAAATTTTCAAATCCATTCCGAGTTTCCAGTGACCGTTGATATTTTTAGTTACGCCCAGGCGGATATCATCCAGCCGGTAGCTGTCATAATACTTGGTGTTGGCTTTAAGGATGTAGGTTTTATCCACCAGCCGTACGGAATAAGCGGCGAACAGGCCTTTCATGTCAAGACGGGTGGTCAAACTGGTTATATAATGCGGCGAGAACACCAGTTGTTTATTGTAATCATTCGGTCCGGGGGTTTTATTCACAGCCTCGGTAACTGTATTCTGATAAATGAAACTGATACCTTTATTGAAAAGACTGATTTCCAAAAATTCCTCGTGACCGTCGAGGTCGGCGGATTCAAGATTTTCAGGCCGCCAGACGCCGCCATAACCCTGAACCCAGACAATCAGGTCGGTCACGTCGGAGTTAAAAAAGGTCAGTCCCGAGGAGAAACTTACCGGAGCGAAGGTGCCTGAAATTTCGCCGCCGATTTCATAATGCCGGGCTTTTTCCGGGAGCAGCCCGGGATTGCCGCCGGAACGGGCGTCTCCTTTCCAGAAAAGCGAATTTATCGAAGGCAGTCGCAATGACCGGCCGGCACTAGCGCGGACAACGTAATCAAATGATTTTCTCTCTCCCCCCATAGCCAGGCTGATTTTAGGCGACCAGGTATAAATATGGTGCGAGGTGGTGGTATCCTGCCAGGAGGTAGAATCTTTATAGGTCCTGACATTGTCGTATCGCAAAGCGGCTTTCAGAACCATTTCTTTAAAAATTTTAATATCGGCGATATTCAGTTTCTGTTCGGCGGCAATAAACAAACCGCCGTTGTCGCGCACGGTCTTCCCCATCGAGAGGCTTGGTGTCCAGTAATCATCGTGATAGAGGATATCACGGCGGAACTCCGTTCCAAGGCGAACCAGGCTTCCGGATCCGAAAAGAAAATGCTGTTTGAGTCCGAGATTAAAAATATCATTGGTGTATTTACTGTCATAATTGCCGCTACGCGATAAGCGGTCTGTAAAATGCTGTGTAAAACGCGAATAACCGAGATTGAGTTGCAGGCTGAAATGCCCTGAAAAAGTATAATCCAAACCGCCAGTAATGAGGGTGCGGTCATCGGCCAGCCGGGCAGACCGGTTCTGGCTGGTCGGCCGCCCGGGAAGCCCGTTTTCAGCGTGGTACCATTGTCCCGAAAAGCCGAGTTTCGCCTTACCTGACGGCTGGTACATACCGGAGGCAAAATAACTGGTAGCGGTATTATCATTGTTAACCCGAATACCGCTTATGACCGTATCCGGCTGATGATAATCGAACTCAAAATCACCGTTGGATTTCTTATTACTGAATGCGAATTTACCTGTCACTTTCCGATGGTTAAAAAGGTTTGACAGGTTAAGGTTATTAATTTGCGTTTTCCATTTACCCCATATTTTCTCTCCCTCGAGAGAAATTCCCGGCAGAATATGACTGGGGCGGGTGATGATATTAATAACGCCGGCCAGAGCATCGGGTCCGAATTCAGCCGACGCACCGCCTTTATGAATTTCCACCTGTTCAACTGTTTCCAAAGGAATAGCGTTAAGGTCGGTCACTCCCGAACCGGACGGATTTACCCGGTGGCCATCGATAAGTACCAGTACCTGATTGGAGGCACTGCCTCGAATTTTTACTTCCGCCGAACCGGCCGACGAACCGGTTTTCTGTATGTAAAGACCGTTCACCGTTTCCAGAAGTTCAGACAGGTTACCGGCGCGGGAGTTTGTAATCTCTTCTTTACGGATAACCGCAATACGGTCGCCGGCAAAACTGACCCGCCGTCCTTTTACTATAATGCCTTCAATCTGATAATTTATCCTGGTCAACTCTATCATCAGCCGACGGGTGACATCGGATACAATTTCAATATCAACAAGTTCCTTTTCTTCATAGCCGGGGGCCGAGACGAGGACGGTATAGTTTCCGGGCGGGATATCGTGGAAAGAAAAATTACCCCAATCATCGGATTGAGTAATATAAGCAGTGGTTTTAATATCAATTCGGGCACCGCCGACCGGGGCGCCGTTTTCGCTGTCAAAAACATACCCTTTGATTCTGGTGTTAGTCTGGGCATACAGGCATGGTACGGCTGTCAGGAAAACCAGAATTGCCCAAAAAAAACGCCTCATGGCTACTTTCTTTGCCACAGGCGCAGGTAAAGCCTACCGGCCAGCCCGCGCTGACGGCAACTTAAAAAAAGATTGGACTCCGGCAGGTTTCCTGGCTTCGGTTTCGAACCCCTCAAAGCGCCTTCCCCGGATAATTCGAGTGGCCATCATGCCTTGAGAGTAACCGTTACAGTAGCGGGGCTGCGACGGATTTCCACCGTCTTCCCTTTTACCCATCCACCATGGACGGCACCAGAGCTATGTCTGATTATATTAAAACCCTTAAGTACGGATTGTCAAGAAAAAACATGACTTCAGTGATGAATATAAATCTTCTGACGTCTGTAATCGATGGTTATTTTATAATGATATAAAAACGAAGTCCCGATAATACCCTCAAACCGGGTTTTGCGGTCTTTTTGATATGATGAAAAGTCCATCACCACTAATTTGATATCGCTACCGGCAACGACATCGCTTAATGACATCTTATTTACTTTCTGAACGCCGGTGTATTGCGGGTCAAGTCCCAGCCTTGCAGCCACTTCAGGCGACACCGAGGTATAGGAAGCGCAGAAATCCAGGATCATGGGGACAGTAATCGAATCATTGAAAGTAACATCCATAAGCACCAGGTGGCCGGAACTCCGAAAGGGTATCGTTGAATAATTCGAGCGGTTCAGAAAATCAGGTTCGCCCAGATACAGCTGCAAAAGGGTATGAGGATAATTGACCGTGACATAAAAGCGGCGAATAACTTCGAAACCAATTAAACCATCCGGGTGCAAACCATCCTTATGACCACCCAGGGCGGCGAGGTCGGTAACCACCGCCCGGGCATTATAAAGCAATTCACCACCTATTTCCAGCGACCGCAACTGGGCATAATAACCTTTACTGGAACCCTCGACTCCCTTTATTTCATGGCCGGACATTTCACTATATATAGCCAAGTTATTTTTTTGCGCGAAGGTACGGTCGATATAGAGATGGTCGGCCCCCGTATCAATTCCGAACCGGCCGGTAATGCGGCCATCGATTTTAACCTGAACCTCGACCAGCCCGCGCGCCGGGTCAAAAGGCATAACATCAGCCCGGACGAAATAGAAGGCGGTTAAAACTACCGGGAATATATATATTAGAACTTTATTCCTCATATGATTAACCATAATTAAATATCGGCTGTTTAACAAGGAAAGTGTACAAATTTTATAAATGAAGGCAACCATTCGTCATCGAGAAGTGTCTTAAAGACAGCTGTTATGAAAAATGACCTTTTCTGGACATGGCTTGAGCCGTTACATGAACCGGCCATAATATTCTGCCGCCGGTTGACTGGCAATCGGGACGAAGGTGATGACCTTTACCAGGAAGCTCTGGTAACGGCAATAGGGAAAATTCTCACTCTTCGCGACCCGGAGAGGTTCAAGCCCTGGCTTTACCGGATAATGGTCAACAGCTATAAAAACCGGCTTCGCAGGCCATGGATAAAAAGGCGCGCGATGGTATCCGATGGCCTTCTGACAAGCCAAAAGACAGACGACCCAACCGAGTGTATTACCGCCCGGCGCTGGCTGGAGCGGGCATTCAGAGAACTTCGACCAGAAGAAAAAGCCCTGATTGTGCTCTTTGAAATCGAAGGCTGGACGATAACGGAACTGGCCGAGCTTGAAGACAAGCCCGAAGGGACAATCAAAGCCCGGTTATCGAGAGCCCGTAAAAAGATGCGTCGTGCCATTTTAAAATACACCGGCGAGGTCGAAAATCGAACAATGCCGAAAGGAGGCCGCGTATGCGTTGCCATGAAGCCCGACGCCGAATAGAGGGGGGCGAGTATCATAACGCTGAGCTGATTCGTCATATCGAATCCTGCCCGGCTTGTGAGCGCCTGATGTCAGCGCAGAAATATCTCGATAACGCCCTGGCTGAAACCCGTGAGAAAAACGATGAACCGGCTCCTCCCCTGACGTTTATCCGCACCCGGGTCGAAGCCCTTACGGCCGCCTCAAACAGAAAGGAAGTGACTGTCATGTCGCTTATAAAATCATATCGAAATGTGCTTATACCAACCGGGATTATCATCGTTCTACTGGTTATTTTTACTCTGATACCGTTCTCGTATAAAAAAGTAGTCGGCTACGAAGTCGTCATTCCAGTTGACAACAAAGCCATGGCAAGTGTAGATCTACCCGGACTAACTCATGCCCTGGCTATTCTTGGATATAACGCTAATGTCAATTACGCCGTAAGTAAAAAAGATAACACCACTTTTGTTACGACCCAGGGTAATTTTGCGATAGGTGATTCCACTATAAATGGTGAAATTACCATTTCTAACTTACCCGATAAGGATGCCGCCCGTGAAGCCGGGGTATTGTTCATAACCCTGACCGGAACCGATGCCAAGCCTGAGATAAAGCTGATTTTGCGCGATATTACCGGCAACATGTATGCCGCCATTAAATCAAAAATCGTCAAAAACGAAAAAGCGGAGATATGGGTGACAACCGACGACAAGACGGATGAACAGATTTCGGAAGAAATTCTGGAGAAACTGGCTATGCAAGGTTTCCGTGTTGCCGATGTCACCACGAGCACGACACCCGATGGTGATCGGGCGGTACAGATTAATCTGATACCCGTCCCGAAAGACAGTACCGGAGAAAAATAAATCTACATGACGGATGCCGGGTTGTTTTGGCTACGGTCAGTATGACCCGGCGTAACTTATTTAAAAACCGGGGTGGAAAAGCTTGATGAAGTAAAAACATCCCGTTGCTATCAGCCCGGAGGCCGGGATAGTGATAATCCAGGCCCAGATAATGCGTCCGGCGACACCCCATTTGATGCCGGAAAGTTTGGAAGTAGCTCCGACACCGACAATGGCTCCGGTAATAGTATGCGTGGTGGATACGGGAACACCCATATGGGTGGCCATAAAGAGGGTGGCGGCACCGGCTGTCTCGGCACAGAAACCGCCCACCGGTTTGAGCTTGGTGATTTTCATACCCATTGTTTTCACAATGCGCCAACCGCCGAAAGCCGTTCCCAGCGCCATAGCCAGGTGACAGGATAAAATAATCCACATGGTATTTAAATGTAGCAGGGAGAGTTGCGTGCCAGGGTCCATGAGTCCCCCGGCAATTAAAAGCGCCATGATAATGCCCATGGTTTTCTGGGCATCATTGCCGCCATGTCCGAGTGAATAAAGAGCCGCAGAAAATAATTGTCCCTTGCGAAACAGGCGGTCAACATCGCTTGGCCGCCAGCGACGGAAAAGCCAGAAAATTGCCAGCATAACAGTAAAACCGACCACCAGACCAATCAGAGGCGCCAGGGGTATGAATTTAACGGTTTTCCAGATATTATCCCAGCGGATGACCGCCATTCCCTGATAAGCCAGACCAGCGCCGGCCACGCCGCCGATAAGGGCATGTGACGAACTGGTGGGCAGTCCCAGCCACCAGGTAATAAGATCCCAGAAAATAGCGCCTAACAGGCCGGAAAGAACCACATAGACATAGACCGAATCGTGACCGTCGATTCTGACAATCTTGGCAATGGTATCAGCTACCCTGGGGGCAAAAACGAACATCGCCACAAAATTAAAAAAAGCCGCCCACAGAACGGCTACGCGGGGGCTTAAAACGCGGGTCGAGACGACCGTGGCGATGGAATTAGCAGCATCATGGAAACCATTAATAACATCGAATATTAGAGCCACCGCCACCGAGCCGATAATAACATACATGAGGGGCGTCATAATCAGGATGCCTCGATAACAATCCCCTCGATGATGTTGGCGACATCCTCGCAACGGTCGGAAGCTTTTTCCAGCCGCTCGATAATTTCTTTCCATTTAATGACCAGCAGCGGCTCCTTTTCTTCCCGGAAAAGCCGCGCCAGCGACGACCGCAGAATCCGATCGGCTTCATTCTCGGCTTCATGGATCGCCTGGCAGCAGTCTTCAATGATTATTTTTCCCTTATTGCGGTTACGCAACTGACCGATAGCCCGGTCAATTTCGGTGGTAGCTTTCACGAGTACCTCGGCAAACTGTTTCAGCTCGGGCCAGATGTCGGTTATTTCATAAAGTTTCAGCCGCGAGGCGACCGAATTCACAGAGTCGATAATATCATCCTGGCGTCTTATGAGCTGGTGGATATCCGCCCGGTCAATAGGCGTGATGAAGGTACGGTGAAGCGCTTCGATGCATTCATGAGTAATATCATCAGCCTGAAGCTCAATCTCCTTAATACGGTTAACATGGTTGACCAGTTCGGCGGGATTAAGGGCGATGGCATTCAATTCCAGGCAGACCTCGATGGACAACTTACTGCTCTGTTCAAAGTAGTTGAAGAAACTTATTTCCCTGGGAAGCAACCTTCTGAACATACTATCTCCCGAAATTGTTCTTAAATTTTCTCACTTCGTAAGAAATTAAGAAGCTTCTATTCATAAACCGGAGAAACCTAATGTTCGCCAGGCAGACCGTCAAGAATAATTTAGATATAATTAAAATTATATGGAGGTTACCCGGATTTAGATAAGTTAATGAATAACGGATAGTCCGTTAAGCAATGGCGATTAGGGATTGATTTGACGAAAAATGTTCCTGGGGGCATAAAGCCAGGGGAGCTTCTATTCCTATACCCCACCCTGGTGTTTTTTAAGGTCCTGATATTCTTCTTTTGAGTTGCCCTGGTATTTCGAGGGGCATTTAACCAGCATCTGCTCGGCGACAAACACGCCCTGGTCATTGGCTTTGCCTTTGAGCACCACCGAGGTGGCCTGGTCGAAATTGCCCGGCACCACCCCGTAATAGACGGCTTTCAGAGTCGAAGCGTCACTGGGGTTCGGGGCGTTGTCGTCGTATATGGTCAGTTCCAGGCGAAGAGAATCGGTATTATAAACAGTATTGGCGAAATCAATCCTGCCCAGCACCTGCACCGTGCGAGTGCTTTTTAAAGCCTGCTCCAGGGTGACATACTGAACCGTGGTCTGAAAAAAAGCGCTGGCACCCCAGATAATAAGTACCGCTATAACAAACAAACCGATTATGAGTCTTATTTTCATTACCGCCTTTTTTCCAGTCTGTCAATACGTTTATCCAGATGATTGACAAACAGAAAGATGCCGACCCAGATTATGAGGGTCACAAACATAACGATATAGTTGCCGTCCATTACAAAGACTCCTCCTCGATAATTTTTCTATAAAGGACTCCGACCCGGCAGGTCAGGTTAAAAAGCCACAAATACAGTACGGTAAAAAACGCCAGCGAGGCGAAGAAAATCAGGCGCACGGTTGTGCCCATGGTAAATTTAAAATCAGCGCCGATGACCGAGTCGGCCGGGTGCAGCGAGGGTACGACGCGCGGGACTACAAACACCAAAAAGGGGACGGTCAAGAAAGCAAAAATAGCATAGACGGCGGCAAGAGAAGCCCGTTTTTCTTCGACGGCGACGGCGGTGCGGAGGGCGAAATAAGCGCCGTAGATCAAAAGGAGAATGAAAATCGAGGTTTCGCGCGGGTCCCAGTTCCAGAACGAACCCCAGGTGACGCGGGCGAAAATCGAGCCGGAGACCGTTGCCAGAAAGCTGAACAACAAGCCCAGGGAAGCGGCGCTGCGGGCACGGATATCCTCGATGATTTTTTTCGACCTCAAATAGCGGATGGAATAAATCATCGCCAAGGCAAACGCCAGTACGGCGATCCAGGCCATCGGTATATGATAATAAAATATGCGGCTGGCTTCACCGATTATGTTTTGCGGGGCGGGAGTGATAAAACTGAAAACAATCACCGCCGCCAGGCCTGACAGTAATATTATTTTCCACCACATACCATTAATCCTCAAAAAAAATTTCGTTACGTTCAAATTATGTAACAGGCTTTTTAATAATAAGTTCTTTTTTACTCCTGCCAGACATATTTGAAAAGCATCAAAGAAGCGGTAATCATAACTCCGGAATAAGCGACAAGTCCCTGAAGTTCCAGGGCGATGCCGCCAAGGGTGGCTTCTTCGAGCACCCTGGTGGAGGCGCTAACCAGGAGTAAAAGCAGGACAAACAGAATCGGGAAAGACAGGACGGCGAACAAGGCACCCTTGATGCCGGCTTTGGAGATTATCGCCGCCACGATAGTGGTTGCCGCACATAAACCCACAATACCCAGGATAAGTACCAGCACGAACAAAAGAATATTGTCGACCGGGGCGTCGGTAAAAATAAAAAAAACCGGCGTTATGACAAACGCTATCAGTATCATCAGCGACAAATTAAAAAAAAGTTTACCCAGGTAAACGGCGGTCGGGTCGGCGGCGAGCCGGAGCGCCAGTACTGTCCCTGTCTCCTCTTCGCGAACGAACACCTGTGCCAGCCCGGCCATGGCGGCAAAGAACATGATTATCCAGAACAGGGCGGCCAGGAGAGACGCCGACAGACCGCTCTGCCCCAGGGTAAACGAAACCACCGCCAGGGTCGTTATACCGAACATGAGAATGGCATTAAAAGCATACTTGCTCCGAAGTTCCACTTTCATGTCCTTGGAATATACCGCCAGGGCTCTACCGGTCAAGCCGGCAGACTTGTTCGGCAAGCTGCTGTTCCTCCTTTTCATTGGTTGCCAGAACCAGAATGCTTCTGGATTTAAAACCATTTATCAAATCGAACACCATTTTTTTACCGTCATTATCGAGATTCGACGTCGGTTCATCGAGAAAAAGGAATTGCGGTTGTTTCAAAATCGCCGCGGCGAATTTGAGCCGCTGTTTCATCCCGGAGGAATAAGAGCCGACCGGGTCGTCACCCCGGCCCGCCAGACCGACCTGTTCGAGAAGACCAGTCAGTTCCTTACCGGTCACACGGCCACCGGAGACAGCCGAGAAAAAAATCAAATTTTCCTCAGCGGTAAGGTTATCATAAAAGTTCAGGTAGGGCGCCACCAGGGCGGTATGGTCGCGGATGGTTTCAGCGGGCATAACACGTTCATCTTCTTGAAACGTAACGGTTCCTTTATTCGGTCGAAAGCCGCCCAGGAGGGTTAAAAGCAGGGTCGTTTTGCCCGAACCATTGGGACCGACCACCGCCAGCGCCCGGCCGGTCTCCAGTTCGAAAGATATATCCGTAAAAACCTTCCGAAACCCGAAACGTTTGGTCAGATTTATCACGCTCAGCTTATACATAGATTATAAGTTAAAGTATAACAATAACAAATCAAAATAAAAAAACTCTCCGAGAGTGAGACTCGGAGAGTTGTCTGTTTGGTATTAAACTTCTTCCTGCGATACGGTTACTTAGACTGATTAGCCTTATAAAGTAAACGGCGGCTGACGGCCACGGAAAAAGTGGATAATTCATCATCATCAATCCGGAAAGTCAGCGATTCGAAAAATTCCTTTTCAAGAGCTTCCTTACGGACGGTTAAAATACCATCAACCATTTCTCCGGCTTTTATTTTCACGGGAAGTTTCACCGTAAAACTTTTATTAGTGCAATCCTCGGGTTCGATAATAAAATCTCTGGAGGTGGGGTTTTTAATATGAAACCGACCCTCCTGGTTGGCATTTTTTTCATCCACCCGGGAAACATCAACCGCCATCGGGTAAACCTTCACCGGACCGATTTCATCGGGATTGGGAAACACCTGGGCATAGATTTTTACAAAGTTCTTTTCCTCTCCGGCGTTGGTTACGATATAAGGCTTTTTGGAAACAAAACCCCGGTAACTTCCGGTCGAGAGAATAATATCCAGCCGGGTACTGTCGCCGGGCGCCACGGCACTGTCACTGATGGGCGCCTGCATGCAGCCGCAACCGGGTACGATTTTGGTTATGCGAAGGGTATCATCGCCGACCGATTTTACCCAGAAAGAGTGCATCAGACCTACCTGTTGAAGGGATTTCCCGAAATTGAATTCGTGGCTGGGTATTTGCACTTTCGGGTCGGCTTGAGCACTTATGACGATAAAATTAAATAAGCCTAAAACTAAAACATACCTCGGAAGGCTGAAGTTTTTCGCCAATGAAGCTACATGGTTACGCATGAGTTTCCTTCATATTAAACAGAAAAGGTATTAAGAAATAAGATTGAAAAGCCTTGTCCAGCGGACTTTTTGAGCAAAATGCACCATATTATATATGAACAGGCGCGGTACCGACAGGGGGTCGGAAACCGTCACCTCCGGTGACTGGTATTGCTCGTCATCCCAGGACCAGTGAATCAGCAGCGCCTCGCCCAATACCAGGTCTTTGGGTACGGAATTCCAGAAACGGGAGTCATAAGAATTATCGCGGTTATCGCCCATCATGAAATAACTGTCAGGGGGGACAACATAGGGTCCGAAATTGTCGCGGCTGTTCATGCCGCCGAATCCCCGGGGTTTGATATTCTGTTGGCCGGAAAGGCTGGTATCGACATATTTGGCAAACTCCGGAAGAGGAAACGGCTCATGGTTGATATAAAGAACCTTATCCTTTATCTCGATAGTGTCACGAGGCAGACCGATACATCTTTTTATATACTTGGTAACACCGTCGCCGGGGAAGGTAAAGATAATGACGTCGCCCCGCTCCGGTTCCCGGATAGCCGGCAGACGCCAGTTGGTCAGGGGAATCCGGGCGCCGTAAATAAATTTATTCGCCAAAAGAAAATCGCCGACCAGAAGAGTATCTTCCATGGACGATGTCGGGATTTTATAGGCTTCGACAATCGAAGTTTTGATAATCAGGGCCAGGACAACAGCCACAAAGACCTGTTTCACATTATCCCAGACGGTATCGACAAAAGCCATTTTTTCACTTCCAATATATTAGTATGTTAAACCGCAGTCCGGTTGTTTATGTTCTTTTCAATATTTTACTAATTTATACAATTAAATGTTTCATTTATTG
This sequence comes from Candidatus Zixiibacteriota bacterium, assembly GCA_028715215.1. Classification (GTDB taxonomy): domain Bacteria; phylum Zixibacteria; class MSB-5A5; order GN15; family FEB-12; genus JAFGNW01. The sequence goes on along the minus strand of JAQUSF010000048.1, from coordinate 12,171 downwards.
TCCGGCAAACAAAAAATTGGACTTTCTTTTCGATTATCAGAACAGCCTCATAATATCATTATAAGTTACCATGATAATGATAAATAATAAAATAAGAAGGCCGACCTGCTGGGCGATAGCCCGGGTTTTGATGGAAAGAGGAGCCCCCTTGATTTTTTCACAGGCTAAAAAGACCAGATGACCGCCGTCGAGAATCGGAATGGGAAGGATATTGAGTACGGCCAGATTTACCGACAGCAGGGCCATCAGAGAGAACAGGTAGGATATTCCCTGTCGGGCGGCTTCACCGGAGGCTTTAGCGATAAAAACCGGCCCACCAATCATCTTCATTGAAAATTTGCCGGTGACCAGACTTACCACCACCTTACCGGTTTCATATACCCAGTAATGGGTCGTATAAAAACCCTGCTTTATTGCCACGAGGGGATTATAGCGGTCAGCCACCCATGATTTCTCATAGAAGCCGATAATGCCGACCGTATCCACCGTACCATCCATCAGCATTACTTCGGAGGGTTTGGTTATAATTTCGCGGGTAATAGTATCCTCCCCGCTTACCCAGGTAAGGTTAATCGGGACGGATACTTTATCGGCCATAAGGGAGCGCAGGGCTTCCATACTGGTTACCTTTTCACCGTTAAAAGCTACAATCCGGTCATCGGCCTGAAGTCCGGCTGATAATGCCGGGCTGTCCTCGGAAACATTACCTACGATTATCCGGTCAGGGTCACTGACGGGATGTCCCCGAAAGAAAAAAAGACCGGTTAAAATAATAATGGTAAGAATGTAATTCATAAAGGGGCCGGCGAAGACAACCGCCACCCGCTGAAGGACAGTTTTTGACATGAACTCTCCCTCCGCTCCGGTCAATTCTTCATCAGGATTCTCCCCGGCCATCTTTACATAACCGCCCAGAGGTATAAGACCGATGCAATAAGTGGTTTCACCCACTTTTTTCTTGAAAATATTAGGCGGGAATCCCAGCGAAAATTTTTCAACGGTAATACCCACTTTTTTGGCCATTAAAAAATGACCCAGTTCATGGAAGAAAATCAAAACGCCCAATACAAATATAAAAGCAATTGCAGTTAACATCCTTTTTTCTCCAAAATCGACAAGCTCACTTCCCTGGCCTGACTGTCCGCTTCGAGGATATCTTCGAGACCGGGGTTGGTTACGATATTCATCTTCTTTAAAGTATTATATATCATATCGGAAATATCCGTAAATTTTATTGTCCTGTTAAGAAAAGCTTCAACGGCTACCTCATTAGCGGCGTTAAAAATAGCCGGAGCCGTGCCCCCGGTTTGAGCTGCCTGGTAAGCCAGTTCCAGAGCGGGAAAGCGTTTATTGTCCGGTTTCTCAAAGGTTAGAGGTCCCAGGTTATCCCAGTCAATCTGCCCGAATGCCGAGGTTACCCGGTGCGGCCAGAAAAGGGCATAGGTTATCGGCAGGCACATATCGGGAATGGATAACTGGGCTATCACCGATGAATCAATATATTCCACCATGGAATGTATAACCGACTGGGGATGAATAACAACTTTAATTTTATCTGCAGGGACCTGAAAAAGAACCACCGCTTCTATAACTTCCAGACCCTTGTTGACCAGAGTTGCCGAATCGATAGTGATTTTTGAGCCCATCTGCCAGGTCGGATGAGCCAGAGCTTGCTCAGGCGTGATATCAGCAAATTTATCAGCCGGCAGGTTGCGAAAAGGCCCGCCGGAAGCAGTCAGAATAATATTTCTTATTTCGTTTTTATGACCGGCAGTCAAAGCCTGCCAGACGGCGGAATGTTCCGAATCAACCGGCAGAATCCGGGCGCCGGTTTTTTCAACGATCGGGGCAAACAGTGGTCCGCCGGATACCAGGGATTCTTTATTGGCCAGAGCCAGGTCCCGCCCCTTTTTCACCGCCGCCAAGGATACTTTTAAACCGGCCGCTCCGACAATTGCATTTAAAACCATATCGACTTTATCGAGGGAAACAAGAGTGAGCAGGGCTTCATCACCGACCAGCACCCGGACCGGTTCATCTTTAAGACTGGCGGCAAGCAGTTGGCCTTTTTGGGAATCAACCAGGCCAAGGTATTCCGGCCGGTAACGGTAATATTGTTCCTTAAGTAACTCCAGGTTACTATAGGCGGCCAGGGCTTTTACGTTAAAAAACCCCGGATGGCTGTCAATTACTTTCAGCGTCGAGCGGCCAATTGAACCGGTGGCGCCAAGGATGACAATATTACGTGCTTCCATATTAAATATAAACGGAAAATATCAAAGCAGGTTCCGTCAAAACAACCTGAAGGCGGAGAGGTCTTCTCCGCCTTTAATGTGTCTGAATAATTAATGTCACTCTACTTAAGAGGGTTTCCATCCGTATCGGAGCGGTAAACCTTCAGCATATAAACCGGTTCTACCGGCCGAGACATCTCGCCATGGGATTGCGCCTGCACCGGGACGGAACCAATTTTCTGCAGAACCTCCATACCGTCAAGCAGTTGACCGAAAACAGTATATTTTCCGTCGAGAGATTCCGTTTTAAAATTTCGCGCCAGACAGATAAAAAACTGAGTTCCGGCAGAATTTTCACTCATCCCCCGGGCCATCGACAGCGTTCCGGCATTGTGCGGCAGGTCATTGAATTCCGCCTTGAGACTGTAGCCAGCTCCGCCCGTACCATTATTTAAAGGGTCGCCGGTCTGAACCACGAAATCTTTTATAACGCGGAAAAACAACAGACTGTCATAAAAACCTTCATCCGTCCGGGCTAAGAAAGAATCAACGTGAGCCGGGGCGACATCATGATATAGTTCGAAAACCATTTGACCGAAATCAGATTTGATAGTGACCACCGGGTTTTCCGGGTTTCGCATTTTTATATCCGTGGAATCCGAACAGTTAATAGTAATTCCAAAAAGGGTAACCAGAATAAACGTAAGCAACATAACCTTTCTCATATCGCTTCCTTTATAAAGCATTATCGTTTTTGTTTATATAAACACAATTGTTAAAAAGTGTCAAGAAAGATGAATAATATTTTAAATAAACGGGAACCAATGAAGCTTATCAGACTATAATAAATCAGAGAAGGAGAAATTAGTTAAGTAAGCTTTATCATTCTTTACGCAACCTTGAGAGAGAGAACAATAATAAAAAAAAGACCCGTTTATCATAAACGGGTCTTTTTTCATATATCTTTATGAAAACTAAGGTAAAATCAGACGATAGCGTCTATCAGACACCGAAATTCGGGAATTTCTTTTGTTGAGACTCTCGCCTCCCTTTTTAAGCGGTGTATCAGGAACAATTAAATCAATCTGGTTAACCACTGTATCAGCTTTATTACACCAGAATTTCAATCCCAGGCTATCATAATACAGGATAGTGTCGCCGGGGTAACTGGGATACGACCCGGAAGTCTGGGGTGCTCCGTAAGCGGCATACAATTCCGGATAAGTGGAACCGACGGTTATCCCTTCAGAGGTAGTGCCGCCTACCGGGCTGGTTATCAAAATCATAAAAACCGTATCCATGGTACTGACCTGGCCATTAATAGCCCCCACCTCGCCCACCAGGAAAACCACCCCTTTGGCGGTTTCATAATCCAGAACCAGGTAACCGGAGCCCGGCTCGGGGTTAACCACCTCAGCCGGAGCGCCGTTAAAAGCCTGAATCAGACCGAAAGTATCCTGATAAAGAATATATTGCCCCTGAAATAAGTCTCCGGGGATGATAGTCCGGGCGCGCAGATAGACTTCAACCGAATCCACCCCCGGCACCGCAACTTTAAGAACCGCATGACCCAGCAAGCCATTAAAGTTATATGCCACAAAGGCGGTATCGTCAGCACCCGGCTGTACCGAATCGGCTGAGAGCGTGCCATCACCCTCAACGATGTCCACATGGATAAAGGTATCCTGAATCGGTTCGCTTTCGGCATCCAGGACCTGAAGAGCCAGAAGCGGACTTAGAATATCGGAGTTCATTTCTCCTTTGTAATACAGGCCGTTCAATACCTGTAAAACCGCCACATTGACTCTTACCGAAGCCGAATCCCGGCCGTATCTGTTATAGGCGACCAAAATATAATCAGTCGCCCAGTCCGGTTTGACATATCGTGACCCGACAGCAGGGTTGGTCAGTTTTATATTACCCGGAAACAACATCAAGGAATCGGCACCTTTAGTCTCATAACTGAGTAAACTCGAATCCCCGGGGCTGAGATTGGCTGGAACGGCCGTAAATGAAATTATAACCGGCGGGTTTTTGGGTTTGGTAGGCGAATCATTGCACGCCAAAAAAGTAGTCACGGTTAATAAAATAATTAAAACAACCAACCAGCCGAGTTTTTTTTCAGGCAATGAAACCACCTTAAATTAAGAAGTTATATCTTTTATATATTTCGGATTTCGACAGGAAAAAAATACTTAATTATTTCATTACATCCTGAAATAATATTTCAAACCAACGCCGAAATTTAAATATTTCGGCCGGTCTTCGGAAGCCCAGAAATTAAAATTATTGATGGATGAGAGGGCAATAAAACTCTGATTATCCTTCATTTTCCATATTTTAACATCAAGACCGTAATTCACGCTTAAAGCCATTTCAATCTCGGTTTCCGCGTCATAACCTTTGGCGGAGAGACTGGTAAAACCGGCATGAAAGCCGACTCCGACATAAGGTGACCAGGTATTTAAATTCAGGTTGTTGACCATATAGTTAAGATTAAAGTCGAAATCATACTGCCGGTATGAATAATCAAAACCGAAATAGTAGACCGTATCAAAAGGCAGATAAACCGTATCGAGCATGCGGTGGTTCGTATAACGAAATCCAAGCTGATACAATAAATGCCCCCGTCTTAAAGTGCCGTAATTGAATCCCAGGTAAAAAGTAGGTTCGTACAAATTCTCAGCTTCAACATCGACCGGTCGGTTATTTATCAGGAAATCCCTGGCGATGGTACCCTCGTAATTGCCCCACGGATAAGCATAACCACCATAAAAATCAATAACATTCAGGGTACGGGTGACCCGGACAATAGCCCCGGCGTCCGCACTGGTGAGAACAAATATCAAGGCAACAATAAAAGCGGACTTAATTAGTCTTATCATAACGACTCCAACAAAGTAGAATATCCAATCAATTAAAAATACGATTTTACCACAAGTTATCCAACTATAACCTTTAATTATTTTACAATATATTACTTAATAAAGCCAAAAAAACTAATATTTTCTTATTTTTACGATGTTAGTAATTAACGCTTGCACCGAAAATTATAATGATTATAATTTCAGGAGTTAAATTAGTGACTTAATACTTTTTAATAAAGAATGGGTTAAAATGCCAAGTTCAAGAATAATGATTATCGGGGCTGGTAGCATGGGCCAGGGCCTGGCGGAAGCGGTAGCGACTGCCGGACATGAAGTTGTCCTGGTTGATAAAAAGATAAAACTGGCTGAGCTGGGGCTAAAAAGAATCGGTGAGTCCATTGACCGCGAGATAAGCCGATGGGGCTTGACCAGTGCCGACAAAAAGGCAATTCTATCAAGAATCTATCCTTCCTCCGACCTCACCCAGGCCGAGGATGCCGAGATTGTCCTGGAATCGATACCGGAAGACCTGAAAGCGAAACAGGAACTTTTTCAGGAACTGGATTTAATCTGTCCTCCGGAGACACTTTTGATTACCAACACCGGGACCCTGTCCATCTCGGAAATTGCCGCCGCCACCAAACGGCCAAGTAAAATAATCGGGATGCATTTTCTCAATCCGGTAACCAAAATACCGCTGGTAGAAATCGTTAAAGGTCTGAAAACCGATGATGATACTTTTCAGAAGGCCGTGGAATTCGCGGAGTTGCTGGACAAGAAATGGATTACGGTAATCGAGTACCCTGGTTATGTAACAACGCGGATTATCGTTCCCCTGCTCAATGAGGCCATGCATGTATTGATGGAAGGGGTGGCATCAGCCCGGGATATCGACCGGGCTATGCGCCTGGGATTCGGCTTTAATGTCGGTCCCCTGGCCCTGGCGGATATGATGGGTCTGGACGTGGTTATGTCGTGGATGATGAATCTCTTGAACGAGCTGTCGGAACACAAATACAACCCCTGTCCGATTCTCCGGAAACTGGTTCGAGCCGGTCACCTGGGGGTCAAAACCGGACGGGGCTTTTTCAGATATGATGCCGAAGGCAACCGTCTGACTGAAGAACAAGAAAAGAAACAGGAGAATGGCTGATGAAAATACTCGTACTCAATTGCGGTTCATCCTCGGTTAAATACCAGCTTATCGAAACCGAAACCCAGATGGCTTTAGCCAAGGGGATGGTATCCCGGATTGGCATGTCCGGCTCGCTTTTGGCTCATAAACCTTTCGACCGTCCCGAGACCAAGGTATCCGCTGAAATTCTGGACCATATCGTAGCGGTCGAATACGTCATTGCCTATCTGACCTCAGCCAACCACGGCGTTATCAAAGACAAAAGTGAAATCGACGCTGTCGGGCACCGGGTGGTTCACGGCGGTGAGGAATTCAAAGAGTCGATTGAAATAACTCCTGAACTCATGTCCACTCTTCGTTCCATGATAGAGCTGGCGCCCCTTCATAACCCCCATAATATCCGCGGTATAACGGCCTGTCAGAAAACACTGCCGAATATTCCGCAGGTGGCGGTTTTTGACACCGCTTTTCATCATGAAATGCCCCCCTGTGCCTATATCTACGGTATCCCCTATGTTTTTTACAAACACAACAGCATACGGCGTTACGGTTTCCACGGCACCTCGCATCAATATGTCAGCAACCGGGCGGCGGAAATGCTGGGCCGCCCCATGACGGATATCAACACCGTTACCTGTCATCTCGGTAACGGTGCTTCGGTAGCGGCGGTCAAAGGGGGCATCTCCATAGATACTTCCATGGGATTCACACCCTTGGAGGGTCTTCTGATGGGTACCCGCTGCGGAGATATGGACCCGGCTATTATCCTGCATATCATGGCCCGCGAAGAATTATCGCTCCATGAAAGCAACACGCTTTTAAATAAACATTCCGGTCTTATCGGAATATCCGGGGTTTCTTCGGACATGCGCGAGATTATAGCCGCCGCACAAAAAAACCACCACCTGGCCCGCCTGGCGCTGGAAGTTTACTGTTACCGTTTGAAAAAATATATCGGTGCCTATGCCGCCGCCATGGGCCGCATTGACACCCTGGTCTTTACCGCCGGGGTAGGTGAAAACTCACCCGATGTCAGAGCCCTGACCTGCACCAACCTGGAATTTATGGGCGTTGAAATTGATGAAAAGAAAAACAAAGCGGCCGTAGGCAAAGAACTGGATATTTCCACCGACGATGCCACTGTCAGAACCCTGGTTATTCCCACTAACGAAGAACTGGTCATCGCCAAGGATACCGAAAGAATCGTTAAAGACCATACTAGGAGAAACAAATAAAAAAGGGAAGGTCTCAAAGAACCTTCCCCATATGGAATAACGCCAGCCAGTTACATGTTGTTGATAATGTGGGTGGCAAATTCGGAAGTTCCGACTTTCGTAGCGCCTTCCATCTGTCTATGGAGGTCATACGTAACGGTTTTCTTATTGATGGTGATTTCAAGGGCTTTTTCAATCATCTGACCGGCTTCGGACCAGCCGAGATAATCAAGCATCATCACCGCCGAAAGAATCAACGAACCAGGATTGATGACATCCTTATCGGCATACTTGGGAGCGGTACCATGAGTTGCTTCGAACAAACCGACGAAATCGCCGATATTGGCGCCGGGCGCCATACCCAGCCCGCCGACCTGGGCGGCACAGGCATCGGATAGATAATCACCGTTCAGGTTGGGTGTGGCCAGAACAGTATATTCGTCGGGGCGGGTCAGAATCTGCTGGAACATGGAGTCGGCAATGCGGTCCTTGATAAGGATTTTACCCTTGGGCACGTTACCGTCGTACTTGGCCCAGAGTTCTTCTTCCGTCACGACTTTATCGCGGAACTCAGTCGTAGCCAGCTGATAGCCCCAGTCACGAAAAGCCCCTTCGGTATATTTCATGATATTGCCCTTGTGCACGAGGGTGACCGAGGGCAGGTTTTTATCGATGGCATAGTTAATGGCTTTCCGCACCAGGCGCTTGGTACCGGTGACCGAAATCGGTTTTATCCCGATACCGGAATCACGGCGGATATTCAGCTTCATGTTTTTATTCAACCAGTCGATGACTTTCTTGACTTCCTTGGTACCTTTACGCCACTCTATACCGGCATAAACATCCTCGGTATTTTCACGAAAGATAATCACGTTGAGCTTTTCGGGATGCACCACCGGGGAGCCGACGCCCTTAAAATAGTGCACCGGCCGGACACAGGCATAGAGGTTAAGAATCTGACGCAGGGAAACGTTCAGCGAGCGGAAACCGCCGCCAATCGGGGTGGTCAGAGGACCTTTCAAGGCGACGATATATTTCCTGATGGCGTCGATGGTTTCTTTGGGGAGCCATTCCTTATAGAGTTCATTGGCTTTTTCCCCGGCATAGATATCCATCCAGGCAATTTTCCTCTTGCCCCGGTAAGCTTTCTCAACCGCGGCATCCACCACCCGGCGGGTGGCTTTCATGATATCACGACCGATACCATCGCCTTCGATCACCGGGATAATCGGGTTATCGGGAATGGAAAGCTTCTTGTTCTTGACAGTTATTTGCGTGCCGTCCTGGGGAACGACAATATGTTTGTATTTGGCCATTTGAATTCTCCTTTAGTAACCGAGCACCTGAAGGTGTTCCTTATAAGTTTTGGCTGAATTCTGCAGGGCGGTAAGTTCCGACTTATTCAATTTCAGCTCGATAATCTTTTCGACGCCGTTGGCTCCCAGCACGACCGGAACACCGATATAGATATCGTTGATGCCGTACTCGCCGGTCAGGTAAGCGGACGCCGGCAGGAGACGCTTTTCGTCATTGAACACGGCTTTACACATGCCAACGGTTGCCGCTGCCGGAGCGTAATAAGCCGAACCGGTTTTGAGCAATTTAACGATTTCGCCGCCGCCATTGCGGGTACGCTCGGAGATTTCTTTAATCCGGTCCGCGGGAATCAGTTCCGATATGGGAATACCGGCCACGGTCGTGTAACGCGGCAGCGGCACCATGGTGTCGCCATGGCCGCCAAGCACCATCGACTGGACATCAGTCATGGCCACACCGAGCTCCATGGCGACGAAAGTGCAGAAGCGGGTCGAATCGAGCACTCCGGCCTGACCGAACACCCGGTTACTCGGAAAACCGGTGACTTTCTGCATATGGTAGGTCATGATATCCAGCGGGTTGGAAACCACGATGACAAAACTTTTGGGAGCGTGTTTCTTGATATTGGTGGCGGCGGTTTTTATGATGTCGGCATTCATGTTCAGCAAATCCTCGCGTGACATGCCCGGTTTGCGGGGCAGACCGGCGGTCATAATGACAATATCGGCACCCTTGATATCCTTGTAATCGTTGGTACCGTAGACCATCGAATTATACGCCCGCACCGGCCCGGCCTGGGATAAATCCAGAGCCTTGCCCTGTGGCATACCCTCAATGATGTCCACCATGACGATATCGGCCAGATTGGCTTCGGCCAGGTACATGGCCGTCGTGGCACCGACATTTCCGGCTCCGATTACAGCAATCTTTTTGTTCATAATACCTCCTAAGTACAAAACAGTTTATTTATATTTATTTATTTGATTTTCAAGACCGTATGTCCGGCGTCGTGCACCACGGCCACCCGACAACTTTTTTGCATATTAATTTTATCCGTTATTAATTTATTAATATCTTTAACCGGCTCATAGAAGACCCGCCGGACAGTTTCCTCGGGCAGGTGCGAATAAATACCCACCTCGATACGTTTACTTATTTCAATTATCCGGGAGAGTTTATGGGAGCCGAAACGAATTTGCCCGTCGCGGGGGCGGTTTTGCCGGCGGTCCCAGTTATCCGCCTGCCGGTAGAAGTAGTCCGAGCCCACGCCCTCGTCGCAGGCGGCGATTACCACCGCCTGGCCGCCATCGGCTACCGCCGCCTGGCAGTTCTCCACGGCTTTCTGCGCCTGGTAAAGATTTTTATCCAGAGGCGGTAAAAGTTCACCCAGTACGATATCATATTGATGCGGTGCATTGGGAGCATACAGTTCTTCCGCCAGCCGGCGGGCTTTATCAAAGGCTTCCCGGAGGTGACCGAAAAAAACCCCGGCTATCCGATGTTGACTATCGACCACCAGTTGCAGGGTAAAAAATTTTTTGCGGTCAAAAAAATCAAGAAGCGACCAGAGATGCTCGGCTACGGGATTACCTTCAATTTTTAACGGCGCCGCCTGGAGAGAATTAGCCAGGTTGTGATTGCGCTCGATGGTGGCCAGGTCCGCCAGACCGGGGATTACCGACTTACAGCCGCCGGTAAAACCGGCAAAATAATGCGGTTCAACCGAACCGATGATAAGTACCTTTGAGGTTTCGAATAGCAGCCGGTTAACATAGACTTCTCCCCCAAGAGGGTCTTCATTTAATTTACACAAAGATTTTTCATCGTTGATATCGTGCCAGTGTAAACGCTTTCGGATACGTTCATAAAAAGGACCGAAAATCTGCTCAAGGTGCTGAGGTGACGGAGGCTGATGCGTACCGGTGGCGATAAGAAAAGTTGATTTCTCGATGACGCCTTTCCGGCAGGCCTCAAGCCATTCCAGCATCTGAGCCGTGGGGGTATGACGATAACCATCATTAACCACTATCAAAAGCGCTGTGTCTTCCATAAACCGGTCGGCGCCACTGTTAAGGAAAGCTACCCGGAACTTATCCAGAGTCACCGGGTTCTCAGTTATGGAAGGCTGATATACATCGACCTTTACAGGTGGCGGGACAGTAACCATCAGATGACTCTTCGAAAAAGCCAGTTTAATCTCCATAACCGGCGGTCTGCTTTTTCAGACCTCCCAACCTCCCTTTGGATAACGAGTATTTAAAGATTATCAATAACAAACTGTTACAATCTTAATCAAAAAAGAATGCAATTTCCTTCCGGGCGTTTTCATCTGAATCCGAGGCGTGCACGGAGTTTCTTTCAATATTCTCGCCGATTTCATGGCGAATGGTACCGCAATCAGCCCTGGCCGGGTCGGTGGCACCAACCAGTATCCGCAAGTCCGTGACGGCGTTTTCTTTCTCGAGAACCATGGGAACCGCCGGACCGGAGCTCATAAACGCCACCAGGTCATTTAAAAAGGGCTTCCCTTCATGAACGGCGTAGAATTTCCTGGCTTCCCTTTCCGTCAGGCGCACCAGTCTCATTTCAACAATTTTGAAACGGGCTTTTTCAAGGCGGTTGATAATGTGGCCAACCAGGTTTCTGGCGGTGGCATCCGGTTTAATAATCAAAAGAGTTCGGCTCATAAATTTCATTTACTTGTTACCGGTTTTTTCTTTCAGCAACCGCGCCCCTTCCCGGAAACCTATTTCCACGGCTTTGCGGTTTTTATCCTCGGTTCCCCGCGGCGCCCGGGCCAGCACCGCTTCCACCAGCACTTCATGGGAAACCATTCCGGTAATGGCTCCGATAGCTCCCAGGGCAATGACATTGGCCACCATTACATGGCCGGCTTCTTCACGGGCGAGACGGGTAAACGGCAGGGCGTAATAATTGTCCGTGGGGATTTCCGTCACCAAGGTTTCATCGACAATCAAGGTGCCGTTTTCTTTCAGGTCGGGGTAATACTTGTCGAGCGATTCCTGGGTCATGGCCAGAAGCAGGTCAAGTTTCATGGCTTTGGGGTAAAATATTTCACTTGAGGAAACAACCACGTCGGCTTTGGAAGCACCCCCGCGGGCTTCGGGACCGTACGACTGGGATTGGGTGATATTCTTAGTCCCGTCAGCCCCGATGGCTTCTCCCAGAATGACCGACGCCAGAATCATTCCCTGGCCGCCGGAACCGGATAAACGCAGTTCGAAACGGTCGCGGGGTATTTCAATTTTATCAAGAAATTTTTGTGTCATGATTATTTATCTCTCCTTTGGGCATCAACCAATTTCTGATACTCATCGCAGAATTCGGTTTTATCCACATCCTTAAGAACGCCGGTTACAATTTTACCTTCGAGTTCTTCGGGA
>JAQUSF010000140.1 GCA_028715215.1 Candidatus Zixiibacteriota bacterium | reverse complement strand
CTGGCTTGCGACCTGGGGGGAAAATATTCCAGTAACCGCGGTCGATACCGGGCCGGTATCGCCGTCCAGAATCTCGGCTTTCAACTGTCAGCCCTGGGACAGGAAAAAAATAACCTGCCGATTATCGTCCGCGGCGGCCTGGCCGTCCGGCCTAAAGAAATGCCGGTGGTTATATCCGGAGATATCATTATGCCCATTGATAATAACCCGGTCTTTGCTGTCGGGGGGGAATATTACGATTTTAAACCTTTTTATATAAGGATGGGCTGGACCAGTTTCGGTTCCAATTACCGTACCGACGATTCTGATGACAAATGGGCCGGCTTCTCTTTTGGAGCTGGTTTTGACCATAAAACTTGGCATCTGGCTTATGCTTATTCACCCGGTGCGGAACTGGGTGAAAGTCATCGAATAACCTTAACCGGGAGTATGTAAGTTATGTTTTACCAATGCCGTAAAATTCTCGCTTTTACCATATTATTAACAGCCATATTAATCTTGTGGGGGTGTTCCGGTTCCGACAGCTCTGACCCCAGACAGCTGGTTATTTCGTTTTTCGGCGCCATGGAAAAAAATGACCAGGCCGCCCTGGCCCATTATCTGGACCTGCCGGAATTAATGAAAAATCTCGATGAAGATTATGCCGTACAGGCCGATTCCCCGAGGGTGTTTACCAACCCGCAGCAAATTCTCGAAGACCTGACCGGTGAGGGTCTGACGAAAAGGCTGTGGTTTTCTTACCAGCGCATAATTAATAAGGCTGATATTCAGGGAGACCATGCCACCGTCGAGGTCACTTTCAATGACAAAGAAAAGGGGATTGCTTATCTGACTAAATTTGGCCTGCATCGGGTCAAGGATAAAGATGGTAATCCGAAAAACTGGAAAATTTACAGCTTCCGGACTTTCCAGTAATATTACCGTTTCAAACAGGTCTTTGCTATTAAAACTGCCCGGCATGGGCAGTTTTTTTTATCGTAAGGTTTGGTCCGGGTCAGTTTTGTTTAAAAAAAGTTTACCAATACCGTCTGTCAGGGATAGAGGGGGGGATCCCCGAACAACCGGCAACTGGTAAACTTAAATAATAATTTATCATGGTAAGCTGATTTTGTCAAACAGGATTCGTACTCCAAAGCCTTTTTAAAACAGGTTAATAAATATACCCTGCGGTTTGTAAGTCCTTAATTTAAAATATGTTATGAAAGAAAAAGAGCCAATCCACTCTTTTTATCAGGTTACTTGTGAAACTGTTGGGTCATAATCGATTATATAACGATATAAATTTTTTTTAACAAAAAAGGTCAGTTTCCTGTCTATATTTTGATATTGAGCCGGCTAAAGAAAAAAAAACATTTTTTCTATTGTGCAGGGAGTTTCGGGAATTTATATTAAACTTAGTTTATTAGAATGATAAGTTAAGGAGAAGGTGAATATGAGAAAAATTGCGAGCTTTATTATCGCTCTTGGTCTGCTCGCCTTTTTTGTTGGATGTGCTGATGATGTCTTTGTTGAACCGCCGCCAACCCTGACCGGAAATTATGTAGGAACCTACACTTTAAAAGAAGGGACACAAGTACCCATTGAAGAACCTATTACCTGGCGCTTCAGTCAAAATAGCTATTCAAAAAGATTAGATACAACCAGGATAGATTCAAATGTATTCTGCGATTTTGACGGTACCTATGAACTAGAAAACGGAGTCAATCTGAATCAAACTAATGGCAATCCTACCCGGGCGACATGTACTGTGGAACAGAATCCAACCGGTTTCTTCCAGCTCGACCAGTCCACTGATACGTTAAAAATGACGCAATATGATTCTGAAACTCTGACTTTGAAAATTATTAAGCTTCTGAAAGCTGAATAATAACCGCATAAGAAAATCTAAAGAAACCGGCTTTTAACAGCCGGTTTTTTTATGTCCCGCATTTTCTTAGATACAAGTTTGAAATATCGAGCCTTTCGACAATTTCTTTATTAAGCATAGTTACCTGTCAATATAACTTTTAATTATCCATCGTTTCCTGCCTGAAATGCCTTTCAGTTTACGGTGGGTATTTTAAAAGATAAAGCTTTGTAGGTCGAAATGTCGAAGACTTTCGACAATTTTACTCCCCGTATTCACCAGGGAACTTAATCTTTTTTACGCCCCAATCCCGGGAATAAAATCCCTGCATGTAATATTCATGAATTGATGAATAAAAATATGAAAAAGGATCACCGACGACATCATGTTTCACGGGATTATAATGAATATAATCTATATGCAAATTTAAATCTTCTTCATTTCTAATAATATGATCCCAATATCTATTCTGCCATATCCGACCTCCTTTAGCATCCATGAGATTTCTAATTTTTTTTGAGAACGACAATTTAATTATTCTCATCAAGCTGGAAAGATTACCTTCAAGGGGATTGATTATCATATGAAAATGATCAGGCAGGATAACCCAGGCGATAATTATAAAAGGATATTTCTTCCGTGTGTTCTCTATGGATTCTTGTAATAAATCAACATGATCAGTCAATAAAGGTTCGCGATTATTGGTCACGTGGGTCAAAAAGTATATATTCCCTTTATTGAAATATCTTCGGATATTTGTCATAATTTATAAATAATCGTGTCGAAACTCTTCGAGATTTCGACCTACAAATTTTACCCATATTAAAACTTGTTTATAAGATAATGCTTTCCCCTTCCCTGTCAATAACCTCTATAAATAATACCCGCCGTGGGGTGGCGGGTATTAAGATCGGTGAAAGGGGTATGTTTCTATGTAGCCCGAAGAAGCCCAAAATTTACAATATGCCCCAGACTTTTACAAATAAAAGAAGCACTTCATGTGTATAAAAAATATTAATATCGTCTCTGGAACAGGAGCAGGCAACGGGAACTACAATTTAAGGCAGGAGCCCTAAACAGCTCCTGCCTTTACACATTTAATTTTTCATTTTTTAAAGTTACGGGAGTTGTGAGAAACAAGTAAAATAAATATCAAGTGAGTTATTTTTAAAAAGTTATTTATGTAATAGTTATATGTCTGCTACAACTAATCCCTGACACAACGAACTGATAGACCAGTACGCTTTTCCATACTTTGGGCTAATATCCTTGATTCAAGGTAATATAAGTGACGTGCTGGTGCGTAGTTACTATTTTTCTCTACAGAAGACCAAAAATCTGCCCATTCATTTATGTCTCCGAAAGTACCAATAAACCAGCGGGTACCACTTGGAATTGCAGTAAAACCAGTCTCATTTGTCGCACCATAATTTGGGCTAATCCAATGAATTGTACCGATTTCTTTTAACTTACCTCCTTCATCGGTACCCCGCCATCCTGAACTAACCGATTGAGCTGGACTCATGCCTAGATTTATTTCAAGCTGTCTCCATTCTTCGTCGCTTGGAATATGCCAGCCCCAAGGTGCTAAATGACGACCATCATTTACAGCATACCAATTGTATAATAACCCATATGTTGCGACCGTGCCTTCATCGTTATTATAGCAACAATAAGCTCCTGTACTTAGAACTTGCCATGTATTTTTGTCAGTTACATTTGGGATAGTTTGACCATTTCGATAACGTGTTACTCTAAGGTTTTCTTTTAACCACCACTGATTACCTATCTTTATAGTATGATACGTGTTAAAATCAATGTCCATGATTATTGCCGGCGGCGGGCAAACCAAAGGTTCATGAGTCAAATATAAATGTTCAATCAAGGTTGTTATATCGGATACATCCGGTTCACCACCCGAGTCGTTTACATCTGCCAATAAGGGGTAGCATAAAGGATTATGACTCAAATAAAGAAAATCAATCAATCGAGTAATATCAGTAACGTCCGGGTCCCCGCCGCTGCAATCAACATCGCCACATACAAGCGCAAAGGACATTGTCGAGGGCAACAGAAACAGGAATGCCATCAACACCAGTGACACAGCCTTTTTTCGTTTTCTTAACATAAAAACCTCCTATGAATTTGTTTTTGTCGGGCGTTCAACTTTTCCTGCTAATCACACCCGACAGGTTCACTCACTCGCTTTAAAATACTGCTTACTCTTTTCTCCCGGGAATCTCGTATAACAACTTTCGTGCCGCACAGAAGCCGCATGCGAAATAATTTTATAAGCTCTTAAGTTACAATTGATTCCGTTGTCGATGGAAATAAGGATATATTGTGATAGAAATACTCGGATTATGAGGATTACGAATATTATGGGTTTTGTTACGAATTTTACGAGTTCTTTACGAATTTATTACGAATTTGCCCAAAAAATTACGAATTGGGGGGTAAAAATTACGAATTTTACGAAAAAATTACGAATCGGTATTGCGGATACCTTCGTCAAAAAAAAATATCTTCTTCTTATAATCAGTTTTATTGAAAAAGTGGCGACAAATAGCCTTTTATGCTTCATTTTGTTAATTACTTTCGAATAGATTATTTCAAAAATTTAAAAAATATTTTGATTTAGACTGACACCACCTGTCAGCGGTAAAGACGATTTTATAATCGGGACAGCAGAACTGCGGAGATCGCAGGAATATATTTTATGCCGGGAATTTTCTTTCAGGGCTTCATATCCCTGTATTAATAATACAGGAATTGGCGGAAAAATTTTACGGGGAAGCGGATACTATGCTGTCAAAGATAACTTCAGCCGCCACGCTCGGAGTGGATGCTTACATGGTCGAAGTCGAGGCGGATATTCAGCAACAACTGCCGGCTTTTATCACGGTAGGTTTGCCCGAAGGGGCGGTTCGGGAGTCGAAAGAACGGGTAACTTCGGCCATAAAAAATTCCGACTTTGTTTTCCCGGCCAAACGCGTTACAATCAATCTGGCGCCGGCGGATATTAAAAAGGAAGGTTCGGCGTTCGATTTGCCGATTGCGGTCGGAATCCTGGCCGCCACCGGTCAGATATTGAAAGACCGCTTCGATGATTATGTGCTGCTGGGGGAGCTTTCGCTTGATGGCACCCTGCGGCCGGTACCGGGCGTGTTGCCGATGGCTTTAAGCTGCGGGAAAAACGGCCAGGTGCGGGGCTTGATTGTTCCGCAGGAAAACGCCCGCGAGGCCGCCATGGCTGACGCCGTCCCGGTTTTCCCGGTCAATTCCCTCAAGGATACGGTACATTTTTTGGAAGATGAATCTTCGATAAGTCAATTTCGTGTTGATATCAGTACGGTATTTAATGAAGCCAAGCGCTACACGGTTGATTTTGCCGATGTCAAGGGGCAGGAATCAGCCAAGCGGGCGCTTGAAGTCGCCGCGGCGGGCGGTCATAATATCATCATGATAGGCCCGCCCGGTTCCGGAAAGACGATGCTCGCCCGGCGCATGCCGACTGTCCTGCCGGATATGACGATAGCCGAGGCGCTCGAGACCACCAAGATACACTCGGTGGCCGGTCGCCTCCACGACGGGTCCGCGCTCGTTGCGACCCGGCCTTTTCGTTCGCCGCATCACTCTATTTCATACGCCGGTTTGATAGGCGGCGGGACCATCCCCAAGCCGGGCGAGGTATCGCTTGCCCATCACGGGGTGCTCTTTCTGGACGAACTTCCGGAATTCAAAAAAGACATCCTCGAGATGCTCCGCCAGCCGATGGAGGACAACCAGGTCACCATTTCGCGCGCCGTCACCGCCATCACCTACCCGGCCGGTTTTATGCTGGTGGCGGCCATGAATCCCTGCCCCTGCGGGTATTTCGGTGACCCCAACCACGACTGCCATTGCACCTCGTCGGAAATTCAGCGCTACATGTCGCGTATTTCCGGACCGCTCATGGACCGTATCGATATTCATATCACCGTGCCCTCGGTGAAATTCAAAGACCTCTCGGCGGACACCCGCGGCGAGTCCTCGGAAATAGTGCGTAAGAGAGTCAACGATGCCCGCCGGGTTCAGCTGGCCCGGTTCCAGCACGAGGAACATATCTTCTGCAACGCCCACATGGATTCCAAGGATATCGGGCGGTACTGTAAGATAGACGAGAAGACGCAATCGCTTCTGGCGCTGGCGATAAACAAGCAGGGGCTGTCGGCGCGGGCTTACGACCGCATTTTGAAAGTCGCCCGCACGATAGCCGACCTTGACCGCTCACCCGATATTCAGATGAACCATGTTGCCGAGGCGATACATTATCGCACGCTGGACCGGCACCTCTGGCTGTAGTT
>JAQUSF010000047.1 GCA_028715215.1 Candidatus Zixiibacteriota bacterium | reverse complement strand
CCCAGGCTGTAGTTACCGTCTTTTTCGGTACTGCTGACAGTCAGCAAAACACCATTTGGTTTGACCCGGCGAATATAACGGGGAACCTCCGAAAGGTGCATGGGGTGATATTTGGCCCAGCCGTTATTTACCGCTTCCTTGGACAGGTAACTGTTGAATATGACCCGGTGGGTTAAATCCTGACACCTTTCTCTGGAAAAAAGCGGCGCCAGACGCTCCCCGAGTAACAGAATGCTGAATATATCGACATCCTTAATCGCAAGGTCGGTAGCCAGTTGCAGCAGAAGTTCCTGCGGAGCGGCGGCATTACCCGCCGCATATATAATCGAACCGGGGTTGATAATCTTCGAATTGATCACCTCGTCAGCAGACGACACTCTTTTCATATTTAAAATACTCCTTAGTTGCTTGCCAATATCTATCCAAAGGGCACCTTCGGACGTTTTTTTCCGTCTATAGATAACAAATTCGGCACATTTGTCCAGTAAATTATTTTAAGAAAAGGATGCTAAAAAAAGCTAAGTGAATAATTGCCGATACTCGTTCCGGGTCAGGTCGAAATACTTGATGCCTTCGAAAAATTTATGTTTCTCCGGCAAACCGGTAATGTCCCTTTTATATTTCAGACCGATTTTTTCGACCACCTTAATTGAAGCCGTGTTGTCGGGTTTAACAATCGCTACAATCTTCTCCAGGCCAAGAGTATCGAAACCGTACCGAAGCAGTGCCCGGGCGGCTTCGGTGGCGTAACCCCGCCCCCAGACATCACGGCTCATCCCATAATAGATTTCAATTTCCTCCGGATCGATTTCAAGCCGCCCCAGCCCTACCCAACCGACCAGCCGGTGCGATTGATTCTCCCTTACCGCCAGGGAAAAACGGGTAATCTGCTGAGGAGTGTTTTCATTATAACGACGCAATACCCGCTTGAAAGGGACCATGAATTCATCAAAAGTCATCGATTTTTCGGGGATATATCGTAAAACCGCCTCGTTATTGATAATCTTGTAGAAATCAAGCGCGTCATCATCCGTAAAAAGCCGGATTGTCAACCGCCCGGTTTCCAGGTAGAAATTTGTGAACATCATACACTCTATAAGTTTGTAAAATCCAGATCAATAATCGGAGATTCATTTTCGATACTTTCCCGGCGGCCGTTCATAAATCGCCGACACCAGTCGTTCAAATTACCCGCATTCTCAGCCAGTAAGATAATATATAATTGCATTTCCCGAACTTTTAAAAACAGCGGAATCCGCTCCAGCCAGAATTTTTCAATTTTGTTTTCACGGCGATACCCGTCTAAAAAACTGCTCATGAAATTCCTGGCGAAAACAGCATCTTTGGAATCAATACTTTTATGACGAAGAACATAAAAAAGAGGAATAGCGATATCGAAAGCAAACCAATGATACTGACAATCATCGAAATCAAAAACGGTTATCCGACCATCGTCTATAAAAAAATTACCATGCTGCAAATCACAATGAATTAAACCGTAAGCATCACCGTCAGTCGGTAAGGTATACAGGTCCTCTTTTAACCGGCGACATTTCTCCAAAACTCGCGGCTGCGTGGATGGAATATATTTATCAATATCCATCGTGTAATCCTCGTACCACTGAAAACGCCGAAATTCCGGTTGCGAAGGTATGAAACTTTTGGTAAGTCGGTGCATCCTTCCCAGGGTTTGCCCCCAATTTTCAATCAAACCCTTACTCCACTTCATCCCTCTGGCTGACTGCCCCGGAGCTTTTTCAAAAGAATAAACCAGGAAAAACGAACTATCTACTTCAATCCTCTCGAATAATCGTTTATTTATCGAATGAACAACTCGGGTAACAGCAACTTCACCAGCAGCCAGGTAGTTGACCCATTCCAGTTCACCCTGAATTAAAGCCGCCGTTCGATGAATACTGTGAGTGATTTTCAATATATATACTTTATTTTCTTTTTCATATTCATAGACAAAACTTTCAAACGACCCCAGCCGCTTGAGGTTTTCACATGAAATCCCGTAACGGCCTGCGGCTTCTTTCAGGATATATTCACTGTTGTCTGAAAATATTTGTTCGCTTCTTAAGTCCACGTTTTACTTTCTTTAGTAATGAAAATATATTTTTAACCTCGTTATATTTTATATCACAGAATATATATCATCGCCAAACATCGTAAATTATCCCAACAATGAATTTTCATTGCTTGAATACTTTTTCGTAATCTTCTTTCAACATACCGTATTGCAGGCTGTCAAGATATTCACCGTTTACCAGGCGTTGTTGCCGAAAAACACCTTCTTTTACAAAACCGAGTTTCTCCTGCAATTTAATCGAAGCCTCGTTTTTACTATGAGTGCCCGAATGCAACCTGACATAGCCCAGGTCCTCGAACACATATCGTATCAGCAATAGCGAAGCTTCGGTGGCATATCCCTGGCGATGGTACTTTTTATCCAGTTTAATACCCCACTCGCATATCCGTTCATAATCAGCGATATTAAAAAGAACGATATTGCCAATATAGGTACCGTCTTCCTTAAGAATAATACATAGAAACATCGACTTTTTACTCTTAAAAATACCGGAGAAATCCTCTTTAAAATTTTCATAGTACTGAGGGCGGTGTGTCCAGCCGTCGAGAAACTGCATATCTCTATCATGATCCCAGAGATAGTTTTCATCAATATCATCTATTGTGATGGGTGTAAGAAACAGCCGTTCGCTTTCCAGAAAGCGGACCCTTTTTAAATTATTTTCATTTTTATTCGTTGTCATCAGATTAAACCTTTCTTTTTTAAATCCTCTCTTTCCTTCAGCATTTTGTGGATTCGACGAGTAAACTCACGTTCCGTTTGTCTTTGCGCCTTGATATCTTTGCGAGATTCAAGATACCGAAGCTCCTTTTTCATTTTAAGATAATTCTCAAATCGCTTTGCATCCAGTTTACCATCATTAATAGCCGTTCTTACGGCACAACCCGGTTCATTGACATGTTCACAATCCCGGAAACGACAATGCCTGGCCAGTTCTTCAATATCGGCGAAAACCCGGCTGAGTCCGGTTTCATTATCCCAGAGCTGTAACTCTCTCAAACCGGGTGTGTCGATTACAATTCCTCCCGAAGGCAACAACAACATCTCCCGGCTGGTGGTGGTATGCCGACCCCGGTCATCATAAGCTCGGACTTCTTTGGTTTTAAGACGTTCTTCACCTAGTAAATGATTAATGATGGTCGATTTACCAACCCCGGAGGAACCCAGAAAGACGGCCGTTTTCCCTGCTTCAAGCTGTTGACTTATGGTTTCGAGTCCCTGGTTTTGAAAGGCACTTATAGCCAATATCGTCACTCCAAAAGCAATCGCCTGTACTTCAACTATGACATCATCGATATCAGGACAAAGGTCAACTTTGTTAAGAACGATAACCGGTCTGGCGCCGCTGTCCCAGGCCACGGTCATATAACGTTCCATACGACGGACATTATAATCACCATCCAGCCCGCTAACCAGAAAGACCGTATCGACATTGGCCGCCAGCACCTGCTGGTCGGTTTTGCCCCCGGTATCAGGCATTCCCCCGGAAAGTATCGCTTTACGGGAGAAAATAGTTTTCCGGGGTAAAAGTTGGTGAATAGTAGCCCGGTTTTCAGCCAGTCGTGAAGCTATGGCGACCCAGTCCCCCACGACCGGGAAATCCGCCCGTGACTGCGCCTCATGACGGAAACGTCCCGATACCTCTGCCATCATTTCTCCCTGTTCGCACCATATCTGATATCTGTCCTTGTGTTCCAGACTGACACGAGCCGGTAAAAATTCCCGGTTGTTTAATTTATTAAAATGTTCATTAAAAAAAGGGTTCCAGCCTAATTGTGATATATTCATTTTTAATTTTTCCTCGAATTCAAGATTATTTCATTTAAATTTTCTTACGCGCTACCAGCCTGATAAAGCCAAGATATTTACCTCGGTCTTCCCTGAGAGCCGGGGCTTCATCATCAAAATAAACCCCCAGTTCATCGAGAAGTTCCGCCCATCTTAGCCAGTAAAGCCAGCCGTCATACATGATATCCGCTGTCTCAATTTCTACCAGACCGGTTTTTTCCCAGTGCTTTTGCCACCAGTCAACCGTGTGAAAACTGAAGCACTCCGCCGGATTCCAGAATACCGAACCCGAAGGCATCCGGCGCGTCAGGTATTCCGGGACCTCGTTTTTAAAATCACGCATCAAACCGGGTACCACAATGCCTATCCGGCCCCCGGGCGGTACAAATGAAAGAATATAACCGAGATAATTTTCATCGGTGCCGTAATAGTGATAAGAGTCAAGACTTACTATCGCCTCAAAAAAACCGGCGGCATAAGGTAAAGCATGAGCCTCCGTATAGACCGGAAAGACCCGGTTTTGCATACCCGCCTGGCAGATACGCGGCCAGTTCTCCGACGGTTTAATCCACAAGTCACTTGCCCAGACATTGATGTCGAATTCTTTAGCCAGAAATACGGAACTTACTGCCTTACCACAGCCAAGGTCCAGGATCCGCTGGTTTTTCTGAAACTCCATCGCCCGGCAGAGCCATTCGGTAAGCCAGAGGACATTCGGACCCATATGATTGTCAATGACCCACTGCGGGTCATATTTATTACTCAAAGGAAAATCTTCTGTTTTGAGCCTTGAAATCAATTCTTCTTTCGTTATTTTCATCGCTTTCTTTCTGTAACTTTATTACTGCTGATTTTAACAACTGAACAAAAAAACCGCGTGCGTTACGCCCGCGGCTGAAAGATAAAAAAACCTTCCCTCAAGGAAGGTTGTCTTTATCCATACCTGTTACGACAGATTAAAAACAACGCCTCCCGGGACGTAATACACCCGTAATATCAATCGAAACAGCTCTCATGTAATACGTCCTCCTTAGTTTAATCTGTTTATAATAAAATTTCAACTTGTTTAATTTATTATAAATAAAAAAAAAGTCAAGAAAATAAACTGACCCGAATGGTGGTAAAAGCCTGACAACGGGCGCTGAAACATTTTATCTAATTTACTCGTAAACTGAACCTGAATAAAATATTATATGTTGTTGATTAGAACTTATATAACCGCTGATAACCGTTACCCGGCTAAAAGACACCGGCATAGCGGCTGTCTTATTCTACCTTTTTTTCAAAATCATATCGGTTTTTTACAAACATGGGATGTGCTTCATGAAACAATCAAAATTTATAATTATCGCCCTGATGTCCGTGACGCTTATCGCTCTTGAGATGGTCTGGACCCGCCTTTTTTCGGCTGAATTTTTTTATACTTTCGCTTTTTTAACCCTGTCGCTGGCCGTGCTCGGGCTGGGCCTGGGAGCTCTGGCTTTACACCTGTTTTCTTTTTTGAACAGGGGCAAAACGCTGGGTATTTCATTATCCCTGGCCTCTCTGACGGCCCTGGTCGGCCCGCCCCTGGTTTTTAAACTCGGCCTGAAATTCTCGGAATTGTTGCAGAGCTGGTCGATGGTCGGCAAATTCGCCAGCACTGTCGTTCTGCTCAGCAGTACCTTCTTTTTCGCCGGCATTGCCCTGGCCCTGCTTTTCAAGCGCCATTATCAGCAGATGCCGCGGCTGTATATGGCCGACCTTCTCGGTGCCGGTATCGGCGTCGTCATAGCTATCGTGATGATGAATCGCTTCGAAACCCCGGCGGCGACCTTTTTAATAACTGTCCCGCTCCTGCTGGCCGCATTTATCGCCAGCGAACGCTGGTTGAAAATCCTGCCTGTTATCGTATCCGCGCTCTTACTGTTTTTCGTGCCCTCGGCAAAAAACCTTCTTGAGACGGAACGCCCGGAACGCGCCCCGGTCATCTACAAACACTGGGACGCCATGGCCAAGATTAAAGTCTTTGATTTCGGCACCCACCGCGGCCTTGAAATCGATAATGTCGCCAACTCCCCGGTATATCCTTTCGACGGCAACTGGGACCGTCCCGATTCCCTTCGCTTCCAGTTCGGCATTGCCGTGGATTACCTGATTAAACAGTTCGATTCGTGCACTTTTCTCTCGCTGGGTGCCGGCGGCGGTGTCGATGTCCTCCAGGCTTTGCAGGAAGGCTGTACGGAAATACATGCCGTCGAGGTCAACCCGCATATCAACCGGATGATGCTCGAGGATGACCCTTCGGGATACCAGCCGCCGGCTCCGCCTGACACCGTTACGCCCCAAACCATCACCCTGGCCGAGTACACGGGACATATCTACCGGGACCCCCGGGTCATAGTCATTACGGAAGACGTCCGGACCTACATCAAACGTTTTAAAAACAAGTTCGACATAATATATTCTCTCAGTTCGAACACCTGGGCAGCGCTGGCTTCGGGCGCTTTCTCCCTGGCGGAAAATTACCTCTTCACCACCGAGGCTTTCGAAGATTACTGGCGGGCTCTCTCGGACAGCGGTTTCATGATGATGGAACACCAGTTTTACATGCCGCGGCTGGTCGGCGAAATCATGGACGCTCTTAAAAAACAGGGTGTGAAAAACATCACCGACCATTTCGCCGTCTATGACCTGCCCCAGCTGCGCCGCCAGGTTGTGCTTCTTTCAAAGCGACCCCTGAACGACTCCCTGCGCTACCATGCCCTTTTCGACCTCACCCCCGAAGCCTACCCTTACATCCATCTTTTATACCCGGCGCCTGATTCGCTCCAGGATAATCTCATCAACCGCATTGTACAAAACGGCTGGCGGGCCGAAGCCGCTTCGGTCGCGGTCGATATCTCGCCCTGCACCGACGACCGTCCCTTTATCGCCCAGATGGGCCGGTGGAAGAATTTCCACTGGAATAAACCGGATAAAATCCTGCCCTATGAATTTTACGGGTTCCCGCTGTCTAAAATTATTATCGCCATCATTTTAATAGTAATCATCGTCCTTGTTTTACCTCTTAATCTGCTTCCTTATTTCATGAAAAAAGACAAGCTTAAAGCCGTCCCCTGGCTGTATTTCTTTACCATCGGCGCCGCCTTCATGATTGTCGAGGTCATTCTTATTCAGAAATACACCCTTTTCGTCGGCCCCTCGGTTTACAGTATCGCCACCATCCTTTTGACTCTCCTGGTTGCCTCCGGCCTCGGCAGCCGTTTTTCCGAAAAAGTCGGCGATGGCGTCGCTTTCGGCATGATCTGTCTCTGGCTGCTTCTGGAAATATTCGTATTCCGACACCTGACCGGCGCCCTGAGTGCTTTGACTGTTTTCCCGCGCATCCTGATAACCGCCCTTTTGATTTTCCCGCTGGGCTTTTTCATGGGCATGCCCTTCCCCAAGGGTACGCTCAAAGTAAGAGAACTTATTGACTGGGGCTTTGCCGTTAATGGCGCCGCCTCGGTTCTTGGGGCCACCGCCGTTATCCTGGTGGCCCTGGCGTTCGGACTCAACGCCGCCCTTATGACCGCGGCGGTTCTGTACCTGCTGGCGTTCGGGTTTATATCGTTGAAATCCGCCTGGTAAGGTGTTATAATGGTTCAACAGTTAATATCGCTGTCTTTAGTAAAAACAAGGTTGGACCGGTTATATTAAGAAAGGCATCCTGCATGAAAATAGGCTTTGTTCAAATGGCTCCGGTGCTCGCTGAAGTAACCACCAATATGAACACCATCGCGCGGCTTATCGACCGGATTCCCGACGCCGACCTGGTGGTTCTCCCGGAACTGTGCAACTCGGGCTACAACTTCCAATCCCAGAAGCAGGCTTTGCAAACCGCGGAGGAAATTTCCGACAGCCGCTATATCAAGCACCTGCTCGCACTGTGCCGCAAATATAATTGTCATATTGTTTCGGGTTTCAATGAACGGGAGGGCGACCGCTTGTACAATAGCGCCGTGCTGGTCAGTCCCGGCGGTTATCTCGGTAAATACCGTAAACTGCACCTGTTTTTTAACGAACTGGATTTTTTCACGCCCGGCGATTGCGGCCTGCCGGTTTTTAATATCGGCGGCTGCAAAATCGGCATGCTGATATGTTTCGACTGGATGTTCCCCGAGGTCTGGCGCATCATGGCTCTACAGGGTGCGGATATCATCTGTCATCCCTCGAACCTGGTTATCCCCGGTCTCTGTCAGCGTGCGGTACCGGTACACTCCCTGATTAACAGGATTTTCATCATCACCGCCAACCGCTTCGGTACCGAGGGCAACCTGACTTTCACCGGCCTTTCACTCATTACCGACCCGAAAGGCGAAGTTCTCTGCCAGGCCGGCGCCGACCATGAGGAAGCCGTGTCCGTCGAAATCGACATCTATAAAGCCCGCAACAAAAACGTCACTGTCCGTAACCATGTTATATTTGACCGCCGCCCGCATGAATATAAAAAAATCGTCGAACCGGGATAAAAACAAGCCGCCTGGAAGCGTACGGCTCCTACCTGACAATTTTGATACACTGTTTGAAGGCTTCGCCCTCGGCAATTTGCAGCATTTCGAAGAGCGCCATCTCCACGCTGGTGATTTTGCCGCCGCGCTGCATTATCGCCCGGATGCCGGTCTCCCGGTTTTCCGGCGTCCGCGAAGAAACGGCATCCGCCACCAGGTAAACTTCGTAGCCCCGGTCCAGTAAATCCCGCGCCGTCTGATAAACACAGACATGGGTTTCCATCCCGCACAGCAAAACCTGCTTGCAACCGGTGTTCTTAAGCCCGGTCATGAAAGCCTCATTACCGCAGCAACTGAAAGTATTCTTTATAAGCGGTTGTAAACCTGTCAGATTTTCCTTTATCTGCGGAATGGTTTCGCCAAGCTTGTCGGGAAGCTGCTCATTCCAGAGAAGCGGCAGGCCGAGTGCCTTCGCCCCTTTAATCAGCTTCACGATGTTATCAAAAAAATTATCCCGGTCATACATCAATGTCGCCAGCCGCCCCTGAATATCAACCAGAACCAAAACCGTATCTTCTTTTTTCAGCACGTTAAATCCTCATCTTTAGTATCTATTTTGATACATGCATAACCAAGCAGGTATACAATTGTTCCAACCTGTTCCTGATAATTATTATATACAAGTTTCATATGAAAGCAAGTCTATCTTTTTCCGGTTCACATGAAAATGAGAGTTCGGTCAGGTACCGGCTTTGTATATTCATGTCGAAGGCGCAAGTCAGGCCTGATAGACAATGCTCTTGAGAAAAGTCTTAAAACTATGACACCGCTTTCTGAGCCATTTTTTTTTCGGCCATGACTTTATCAGCCAGTTCATTCGGCAGGGGTGCATATTCCAGAAATTCCATCGAAAAATTAGCCCGGCCGCTGGACAGCGTGCGCAGAGCCGAGGCATAACCGAACATCTCCATCAACGGCACGGTGCTGCTTAGTTTCTGCGAGCCCTTGCGGTGACGGCGCATGTTGTTGATTTTACCCCGGCGGCGGTTGATATCGCCGATTATGTCGCCGATATATTCATCGGGCGTGTTGACCTCGAGCTTCATCAGCGGCTCCAGAAGCCGGGGCGACGCCTTGTGAATGATTTCCCGGAGCGCCTGTTCGGTACCGATGCGAAAAGCCATCTCGCTGGAATCGACTTCATGAAAACTGCCGTCTACCAGCACGAATTTCACGTCCACCATCGGGAACCCCGCCAGTAAACCTTTCTCGACCATCAGACGGAAACCTTTTTCGACCGCGGGTATAAATTCACGAGGAATATTACCGCCCCGGACATGGTCGACAAACTCGACGCCCTTACCATGATTGGGTTCCAGGCGGTAAATAATATGGGCAAACTGGCCTTTGCCGCCGGTTTGTTTTTTATAACGGTAGTCGTGGCTGACTTCCCGGTTAATCGTTTCACGAAAGGCGACCGCCGGCTGACCCACCACCACCTCAACCTTATGCTCGGTCTTCAGGCGGTCCGCAACAATCTCAAGGTGCAGTTCGCCCATCCCGGAGATGACCGTTTCCCCGGTTTCTTCCTCGTAATGAGCTTTGAACGACGGGTCCTCCAGTTTCAATTTGCCCAGTGCATGAGCCAGTTTTTCGCAGTCATTTTTATCGACCGTCTCGATGCGCATATCCAGAACCGTCTCAGGGTAATGAATTTTTTCCAGAAGAATCGGGTTGGCCTCGTCGCACAGGGTATCCCCGGTAGTGGTATATTTCATCCCTATCAGGGCACCGATGTCGCCGGTTCTAAGTTCGGTGACCTCTTCGCGGCGGTCGGCGTGAATACGCATTATGCGTCCGATACGTTCCCGCCGGTTTTTAGTGGAATTATAAACATGACTGCCCGCTTTTAATACGCCCGAATATATCCGGATAAATGTCTGCTGCCCGACAAAGGCATCGTTGATGATTTTAAAAGCCAGGGCTGAGAACGGCCGCTTATCGGACGGCTTGCGGGAGATGGTCAGTTCCGGGTTGGTGCAATCCTGGCCGCTTATAATCCCCCGGTCCACCGGCGAGGGCAGGTAGTCCACCACGGCATCGAGAAGCAGTTGAATACCCTTATTTTTAAAAGCGCTGCCGCAGAATACCGGCGTTATACAGTTCCCCATAACCGCATGGCGGGCGGCCCGCTTGATATCCTCGATGCATATCTCTTCCTCGTTCAAATACTTCGCCATCAGGTTTTCATCGAAATCGGCCAGCCGGGTCACGAGGTTTTCGTGAAGTTGTTCCGCCTTAACCCGGAATGTCTCCGGGAGCTCGGAAACCACCCTGACCAGACGGTCATAAGTGATGACCTTCATGGTAACCAGGTCGATTATGCCTTCCAGTTCCTGCCCGTTCATGACCGGAATCTGGAAGGGTACGGCATTGGCTCCCAGCATTTCATTCATCATTTCGACCGTGTTGAAAAAATCCGCGCCCGGACGGTCCATCTTGTTGACAAAGGCAATCCGCGGAACCTTGTACCGGTCGGCCTGGTGCCAGACGGTTTCACTCTGCGGTTCCACCCCGCCGACGGCACAGAACACCATGACGATACCATCGAGCACCCGTAAAGACCGCTCCACCTCGAGCGTGAAATCTATATGCCCCGGAGTGTCGATAATATTTATCTGGTGATCCAGCCAGCCGGTCGTGATAGCCGCCGAGGAGATGGTTATCCCCCGCTCCTGTTCCTGCTTCATGAAATCCATCACGGCCTGGCCGTTGTGCACCTCGCCGATGCGGTGAATCATTCCCGTAAAGAACAATATACGTTCCGTGGTGGTCGTTTTGCCGGCGTCGATATGAGCGACAATACCGATATTGCGTATTTTTTGAGTAATCACAGCTTCCAATTATAAACTCCTGGGCATTTGACAGGTTGTTAAGGAATTACCACTTAGAAAAAAGGATTCAACCTGTTTTCATAAACCTGTAATTAAAACCATTTAAAAAAGTTCAAAAAAAGGTGGCAATATATATCAAAAAAAAACAAGATGTCAAAAAATCTTTCATTATTATTGTAAGCTATTGATTGTAAATCAATTATGCGGATGCAACTTATCCCCTGAAACTGCCTTTTTAAAGGGAAAGTAAAAAAAGGTCTAAATTTTTTTTACTTAACCATAAACAGTTATATTTTATAAAACGTAAAAGAACTATTAATTATCAAAAAGACAGGTAAAACAAGACAGGTAAAAAAAGATGAATGGTGTAAAAAAGCACGAAGACGCACTGCCGGCACATGTTTTTCTCAGCCATCCCGTCTATAAAACCGATTTTACATCGGCTGCCGATGTTTATCTTTATGATTCCACCGGCCGCAAATATATGGATTTTGAATCCGGCATCTGGTGTGCCTCGCTGGGTCATAACCATCCCGCCATCGCTGCATCTATTCATAAACAACTGGACAAAGTAATTCATCTGGGGGCAACAGTTACATCACCTTTGACGGAAGAAACCGCAATCACGCTTTTGCGTCATACCCCCTATGAACATGGACGGGCTGTTTTTCTCAGCTCCGGAAGTGAAGCGGTGGAACTGAGCCTGAAACTGGCTCGGCTTTTTACCGGTCGAAACCAGCTGGTAACATTCACCCGAAGTTACCTGGGAGCCTACGGCTTTTCCGGACAGCTTGACAAGACTAATTACTGGCAGCTGGTAGATATCGATAATTGTCTGCGTTGCTCCGAAGAAAAGTGTACCTGGTCCTGCCGGGCGCTCAAGCACATCAATCCCGACATGACCGCCGCATTTATTATCGAACCGGTGCTCGCATCGGGCGGCATACTATTCCCTCCGGTAAAATGCGTTAAATTCTTAGCCGGTGAAATTAACACCGCCGGTGGCTTATTCATTACCAATGAAGTTACTACCGGCCTGGGACGAACCGGCCGATGGTTGGGCATTGAACATCACGAAGTAACTCCCGATTTAATCGTTTTCGGAAAAACTCTGGGTAACGGGTACCCTGTCAGCGCGGTAGCCATGTCACGCCATGTCGCCGACATGCTTCTTACAAAAGATTTTTATTACGTCCAGTCCCACCAAAACGACCCCCTGGGCTGTGCGGCAGCAAAAGCGGTACTTGAGACTCTTGAAGCGGAAAAACTGATTGACCGCTCCCAAAAGCTCGGTGACTTTTTTAAAAAACAACTTGGTGAACTGCAATCAAAACATAATCTCATCCGGGATATAAGAGGTGTCGGTCTTATGTACGGTTTGGAATTGAACAGTAAACTGACCGGCGGTGAAAAAGGTGTTGTAACCATCGTTAAAAACATGCTGGCGCATGGTTTCTATATCGGTTTCAAACCGAAATTAAATCTTCTGAGGTTCTTCCCACCATATACAATCCGTGAAGAACATATACTGGAGTTATGCCGAATTCTGGATAAAATTTTTTTGAAATTATAAACAAATGTTTAATTATAAAAGACCAATACGGAAAACAAAGGAAAGAAAGGTGCTGTTATGGGCTTGGAGAATCCCGGTGCTTTTGATGTCGTGACCCACACTCTCTTTTTTCGCCTTTTGGGTCCGATATACAAAAAATATACCCGGAGTCTGGGTTTACAGGGCAATGAAAAGATACTGGAGTTCGGTTGTGGTTCCGGCGAAGCCTCGCACTATTTAGCCGCTCTTCTTCTTAAAGCCGGCGGGCATTTAACCTGCCTGGATATTTCCGAAACCTGGATAAAAGCCGTCAAAAAGAGATTGAAAAAATATCCAAATATCGACTTTTTAACCGGTGATATTCTCAAACTTGCGTTCGACCAGGCATCTTACGACGGCGTTTTTATTCATTATGTGTTGCATGATATTGACCCCGGGCTTCGTTTACAGGTCACCCGGTCTCTGGCCGCTCTGTTAAAAAAAGGCGGGAAGATTTTTATCCGGGAACCAAACAAAGCCGGACACGGGATATCTCCAGATGAAATAAAAAAACTGATGTCCGAATGCGGACTCATAGAAATCAGGGGAATAACGGAGAAAAACTTATTCTTGGGGACTTTTTTCACCGGTATTTTCAACAAGCCGTGAAAGGACTAACTGACATGAACCGGCTATTCATGATGGAAAGCCGGTTCTTTTGTTCGTAAAATCATCAAAAAAGAAAAATAACGGGTATATGCAGCAGCGCCCATAGACCATAACGCCACCCGGCCGCGATACGCGCTTCCCGGGCCAGAAAACCGAAATATACTCCCTTCATTATCGTATTACTCATCATCGACATGATAATTGCCATAACCATCAGGTTCTGAGGATGGAGTGGTTTATTTGCCAGCGACAGAATAAAAGGGTCGATATCGGTTACCCCGACAAGCGCGGAAAGCACCACCAGACCGGTATTGCCGTAGAACTGTTGAATGAAAATCGTGGCCACCGACAGGAGCACGAACAGAACGGCAAAAATAAGAGCCGGTTTCAATTCAAACGGGTTGGGCGGTGCCTGAACGAATGTCCGGGGAATATCCTTTTTTATTGCTCCAAATCGCACCGCTAATACGAGCCCCGCCGCCGACAGCAGGACCAGTTGCACCCAGAGCCAGGATACCACTTCCGGATTGATTACCCACACCAAAACCAGAATCCTCAGGTACATGACACTGCTGGCCAGGATTGAGGCCTGCAAAGCATTGAAACTCTGCTGGGGCGATTTCTGGGCTATCCGTCCGGCGGTCACGCTCACCGCCGTGCTGGAGACAATGCCTCCCAGCAGACCCGACAGCCACAAACCCACCCGGCTGCCGAATTTTTTAGAAAGGAAATATCCCGCAAAGCCGACCGCCGAAACCAGCACAACAATCTGCCAGATTTGCCGGGGATTAAGACGGAACTGGGTGTACTCCTGGTCAGGCAGAACAGGCATGATTATCAAGGTGATCAACAGGAACTTGATAACCGCCAAAAACTCCGCCTTGTCCAGGCTCTCCACATATTTTTCTATCTTGGCTTTTTCCGAAAGAAGGAACGTGCCGACAATACCCAGTGCCAGGGGCACCCAGATATCGGCTAAAAGGCAAAGCGCCCCGGTTATAAACGTCAGTATGGCCGCCACCTCGCTGGTCCAACCGACATGCCCCTCCTTGAGCTTGGCCAGGTAACCGATTACCGCCAGCGAGCTGATGGAAATCATCCCCATCGGCAAAACCCAGGGTACCCCGACATGAAACAACCAGGCACATCCGAATCCGAACACACCTATCAAAGAATAGGTTCTTACCCCGGCAAAAACCCGCCCTTTGGTCAGATGACCGGAACTCTCGCGTTCCAGTCCGACCAGGAAAGCAATTCCCAGGGCGATAAAAAACCGCAGATAAAGCGGCAGCTGGATATCTTCCATTTGTTATCCTCTGATAAAAAAAAACTCGGTTCAATCAGGTACGAATAAAGCTAAAGGGGTTCAAATTTATTGGCAAGTTTTTTTAAATCCGAGGATTTCATAAAAAGAACCGTCCGTGACAATTTATTTTAGATTCTCGACATCCGGCTCATGTCAAAATCGTCACGAACGGCTCTTCTCTGACCTTATTTTACGGGCAGGGCGCCAGAGGATTATGTTCCAGGTACAAATAATTTATCAAAGCGGTTATATCGGAAATATCCGGCGTACCGCCGCTGCCGTTACAATCGGCTTCACCGGGACAGCATAATTCCTTATGGCTGAGATACAAAAAATCGATAAGCCTGGTAATATCGGCGATATCCGGCTCTTCTTCTGCTGAACAGTTAACATTACCTGTTATCTGGCCCTGGCAGCATATACCGTCGCAGGCATCGCCAACACCGTCGCTGTCAGTATCCGCCTGGTCGGGGTTACTGATATCTGGACAGTTATCGATTGGGCACTCGTTCTCTGAATTATCCGGATCACCGAAACCATCGCTGTCAAAATCGGCGCAATAAATATTCCTGTAAAGAGAAATAAAGGAATCATTATTATTACCGAAGACCATATCAAGGTCCTTATCCCCATCAAAATCAAAAGTACAAATGCAGCGAAAATCCTTATTGACACCGATGATTTTTACATCATTAAATTGACCGGTACCGTCATTTAAAAGGACCTTAATTTCTTTAGCATTATAATTAAAAATCAGAGCAATATCCACATCACCATCTCCGTCATAGTCATTAACATCGATATCATATAGTAATTTACCAAATGAATCTGTAACAGTGGCTTCAAAACCGCCGTTTCCGTCATTGAAATAAAGAACAAGGTTCCCGGCATAATTTGTTACAATTAAATCCATATTTCTATCGTTGTTTAAATCACCGACCGCGATATTGTTGGAATTCACAAGCAAAATCTGATATTCCACAGCCGGTAAGAACGAACCGTCACCACCATTGAATAATACGAATATTTTTGCCAGCGACCCGTTTACAACCGCTATATCGATATCGCTATCGTTATCAAAATCCGCAAAACAAAGACCAGTAGCACCGTTTGACTCCTCCAAAAGGTTGACGGGCGATGAAAACGACCCCGTGCCGTCATTGCGATAAATCGTAATTCCGTTGGTAGAAGAATTGACCGTTATCAGGTCCATATCGCCGTCAGCCTCGATGTCAAAGCTTTTTACAATCTTAGGACTTCCGGAAGAAGATAACTTTACGGGCGTATCAAAGGTCCCGTCACCCCGGTTGAAAAGAAGTGTCAGATCTTTTCTGAGAAAATTACATTGTATCAAATCCGCATAGGCATCATTATTGAAATCAGCCGCGACAACACAGCTAGAACCCTGACTGGATGTATAATAATAGGTCATGTATTCCTTTTTATCATCGAAATGACCCTCGCCGTCATTAAGCAAAACTGTTATCTCGCCTGTATTTGACATGCCATAGTTAGCCGTGACCATATCACAATCACCGTCATTGTCAAAATCAGCCGCATCAATAAAGATCGGAAATAAACCTACGGCGTACTCATCCCGAAGGTCAAAAAAACCATCGGTAGGGCGTTCCACCACCACTGTGAACGACCAGACAAAACCGCTCCCTGGTACTCCGGTAATTATTTCCACGGTTATAATTTCACCGGTCTTGAATTCTTCCTCATGGGAAAAAGTGACCGTCCGGGTAGGCGTGTCATAAACCAGCGAACCGTGATACCTGGAAGTAAACGTACCGGTAACCAGCATCGTTTCCCACGCTGTTGCCTTAAGTAAACTGTCATTGTTAAACAACCAGCCCATGTCCTCGGCAAAAGTTACCGTGATAGCAGCATCAGGTGCCACGCTGGAAGCATTTTGAGCCGGAAAAGTCTCTACGACCGTGGTAAATGTACAAACGTCGCCGATCCCGTCACCGTTACTGTCCAGCTGGTCGGGATTATTGATATTCGGGCAGTTGTCGTCAGGGCATAGGTTCGCCGCAAAACCCGGATTACCGAACCCGTCTCCATCGCTGTCAGTGCATGCGTCACAGGCATCACCAATTCCATCCATATCAAAATCCGCCTGTTCGGGATTAGACACAGCCATGCAATTATCGCACCCATCACCCCAGTTGTCATCGTCGGTATCCGCCTGCCCGGGATTATACAACCGGGGACAATTATCACAGTCATCACCGGCTCCATCGCTATCGCCATCTTCCTGTCCCGGATTAAATGTTTGCGGGCAGTTGTCATCGGGACAGACGTTGGCATAATCGGTCGGGTCGCCGAGTCCATCCCCATCCGGGTCATTGCAGTATTTTTTATCATAAAGATACAGATAGGTTCTCTGGTAATAATTAGTATGGCTGGCCAGTATTATTTCCAGTTCACCATCATTATCGAAATCGGCAACACAGATAACGGGAAAAAGAGTATCCTGGTAAATGTACCTTTTATTTCTAAAATTGCCTAAGCCGTCGTTCAGCAGTATTGTCACCCGATCGGTTTTGGTACTTAAAGTCAACAAATCAAGATCACCATCACCGTCAATATCCGCATTTACAAAATTTCCAGTCAAGGTATCGATACGGTAGATAGCGGTATCACCGAAGGTTCCGTCCCCATTATTAATAAAACGCACTATAAAACAAGAATCCAGGGAAACCGCCGCCAGATCAAGGTCACCATCAGCATCATAATCCCCGCCCACGATAAAGCCGACATCTCTTGGCATGGAATAGCTTACAGACGAAGGGAAAGCCCCGGTTCCGTCGTTCAGCAGCACTTTCAGATTGTTACCGGAGCCATACTTATTTCCTGTAACCAGGTCAAATTTGCCATCATTATTTATATCTGCGGAGTATATAGCATAGCATGTACTATTTTCAAATAAATAATTGACACTGGAAGAAAAATCACCCTTGCCGTCATTTAATAAAACCGTAATGGAACCGTCACCCCTATCGTTACCCGAAGCCGCCAGGTCGACATCACCATCAAGGTCCACATCAAGAGCACTCATCACCTGGCGATAAAATTGGAAATAAAATTTTGACGGTTTTTGAAAAGTACCATCCCCATTGTTTTTCGTAACAGAAACCAAATTGGGATTGGAACATAATGACATTATATCGATATCGCTATCGCCATCGACATCCAAAGTAATGATACCCTTATTATTCCAGTTGGCATTATGGGGAACACCGGGGGCAAAGGTCCCGTTTCCATTATTAAACATGATTGAAAAATTATCTATGATATCAAGCAGGCCGTCAGAATTAAAGTCAGCCGCCTGAATACAAGTTAGATAATCACTGCTGGTGTTAAATTTTTTAACCATCGGCAGATAGAGACCGGGCGAAGAGGTATCAACCCCGACCCGAAAAGACCAGGAATAACCTTCTTCAAGGGGATAAGTCACCAGAATAACCATCACCTCTTCACCGGCTTTGAAATCTTCCACCGGGTCAAAGGTAAGAATCCGGCTGTTATAATCAAACGTCATCTGACCTTCATGTAATCCGGTTTGGTACCCGTGTACTTTCAAATAATCAAACCTGTCCGACCCGAGCAGGGAATCATTGAAAAACGATTCACCTTCCATTTCAATAATAATATTGGTATTGGCGGGTACATTTAAGGCATTCGGCGGAGGGGCCACTGAAACCACCCCCGTAAAGGTACAGGCATCCCCCACCCCGTCACCATCATTGTCGGTCTGGTCGGGATTATAAATCTTCGGGCAGTTGTCAATTGTACCGCAGATATTATCGCCATCTTCATCATTGTCAGGGTCGTTGGGCCACTCGTCACAGGCATCACCAAACTGGTCACCATCGGTATTCAACTGGTCGGAATTATAAATCAAAGGACAGTTATCACAAAGGTCACCTACTCCGTCCCCGTCGGTCTCTTCCTGTTCCGGATTATAGACAAACGGGCAATTATCCACGTCACCACAGATTCCATCATAATCCTGGTCATCGTCTGCAGAATACGGACAGATATCACAGGCATCCCCTTTGCCGTCTCCATCGGTATCAGTCTGGTCGGGATTATACACCCAGATACAGTTATCATCAAAATTCTCGATACCGTCTTCATCAATATCACCATTAAGAGGCTCGTATTCGATATAACATGCCGAGTACCCGATATTACTGCAGCCGTACTCGATATACATATAACCATCTACCCCCCACTCCGGCCCCCAGGAGTTGCGCATAATCCAGACCCCATTGGTACCCATATTGTCATCCCAGCCAACCAGTACTACCGCATGGTTTGGAGTACCTTGATTATTTTGATTGAAAACACCCCCGGTATAGGTTGACATATTGGCGTCGGCAGTCACCGCCACCGAAATCGGGCCGTATTGCAATATGGCTTGCTTAATGGCAATTACCGATGGTATCGAATCACGAGTCCCGATAAAATGCCAGCCTTTAATGAAATACCAGTGCTCATACGGACAATCGCAGTCTAAATCCCTCGCTTGATAAGGGAAATCTTCTTCCAGCACCGCCCCGGAATCGCCGCAAACATCAGGACGATTCAAATGGTAGTCATGAGCCCACCACCCGCCGTTACAACCATAACCACTGGTATTACAACTGACCAGCCACTGCTCCGACAGGTCAACCAGAAATCCATCTTGAATTTTGATGTTACATTCCAGCGCCCCGACCGTGGCAAACGCCCAGCAGCTGCCGCAGTAAGCCTGGTCTCGGGCTGGCGGTAACACCGACTCCCGCCAGTCAAAGACCGCCGGTAAATCCACCTTATCGGCAAATGGAACAAATTTTGCTGTCTTTTGCCAGTCATCTGGTATAACCAGCCCGCACAACTCTTCCAGGGTGCGGTGAATAGCCGGATTGTCACCCACCGTGAAAGTCCATTTTTCCCGTATTGCTTTTTGCTTTAAAGCTTCAAGATCCTCAACGACAGGCTGGGAACCTGCTATTATCTCGGCAACAGGAAACAAAGCAAAAAACAGGATTAAAATAATTAAAAAACCGGGGAGCTTCAAAGCCAGACAATTTCGAAAAGACCACATATACTCAAGATCCTTTCTGATGCTTTTTAATTGTTTTGAATTTGCTTATAATTTCAAACTCATAAACTTGGCTGACGATGGTTAATAAACTAAAAAATTTATTATATATAAAATATAACCAGTTTTTACTTTTTTACAAGTTATATTCTTATTCCAGTTGTCATGATTTTGAAAATAATTATTTTAAGGCTATGCGATATCACAAACGACCCGGCAAAACCGGCTTACCTTTGCCGTTTCAACCGGTCAGAAATAAAAGACCTGAATTCACTCGACCCCCGGTAGCGGCTGCCCAGGGTACAATGGTCCGGTCAGGCTATGAAAAAAAAGCGGTGGCATATTTTCATACTCAAAATATCCGTTACGTTTATGAACCCCTGTTACTGCTTGACGGCAAAAAGTACCTCCCGGATTTCTATCTGCCGG
This sequence comes from Candidatus Zixiibacteriota bacterium, assembly GCA_028715215.1. Taxonomy (GTDB): domain Bacteria; phylum Zixibacteria; class MSB-5A5; order GN15; family FEB-12; genus JAFGNW01. Next base: position 3,872 of record JAQUSF010000047.1, on the reverse strand, counting down.
ATTACAATCTTTTTCTGGAAATCTGCGGCTACGGCCACATGCCCCATTACCGGGACCGTTTGACCTTCAAAAAATTACTCTACCGGAAACACCAGCTCAAGGTGATTTTTATCCACTATAATGGTCGCGGCTCCCTGGAACAAAAAATTCGAAAGGAGCTGGAACTTTTTATAAATAAAAGGGAATCATTTAAGAGTTAAGACAGGCACGAATCCTATCAACCATCTTAGGTACCAGTAGATCACGATTCTCACGGGTAATCTCGTAAAGGTCAACATCCACTCTTTTTTTTACTTCAGCTATGAATCCCCCGCCCTTTAAAGCGATGGTGGCGATAACCAGCCGGTCGGAAGCCAGTGCCTTGTCCAGAAGACGGATATATTTATCCGAAAAGCATTCCATTTTCCCGATTTCATCAATGACCAGAATTCTGTTCCGGGCATCATTCAGGTCAAGCTTTTCGAGAAATTTCTCAAAACCCCTTACATCGACGCCATACTTGCCCACCCGGAACGGACTTGCCACAGCCACTCCCGCCAGGACCCCCCGGCCGCCTCGCAGCCCTTCCAGGGCAAACCCCTTTCGCACGCCACCTTCCCTTATTTCCTCGGTATAAAAACCTACCGGGTTATAAGGCATCAATAGTCCGCAAATTTTTTTAATAAAAGTCGTTTTGCCGACTCCCGGTACCCCGGTAATAAGAATATTTTTTTTCATTCATAAAAAATATAATTATTTTCCGGTGGGACAAGTAAAAATGGTGTTGGTCTCACCCTCCCCGGTCAATCCGGAAAAAATGAACAACGGCTGTTAAATAAATCCCATCGCGATAAATGACCTGATAAGTCCATAATACAAAGCCTGCAATTTAGTTATCATTCATTAACTTATTTATGCTGTTTTTTTATTTTAAGTATCAATCTGTAAAAAAAACCGCCGCACAGACAATTTTTTTATTTGGATAAAATTAACTTAACGGTATATTAAAAATAACTTGAACTCTTTATCTACATATGGGATTTAAGTTTTATGTAGGTTCACTTTACAACCATCAAACAGCAGGAGGATCGGCAACAACTAAAAAGCTAATACAATTTTTTTTAACCTCACAGATGAAAGGAATTTGCATGAAAAAATTATTTATATCGCTGTTCCTGTGCGGTATAATCCTTTCGATGTTCGGCTGCAGCGATAATGCGAACATCACCGATTCAAAAAGCTCGATTGTGATGACCGAGCGTCCGCAATATATCGAAACCCGTCCCCAGGCGGTTGTTGAAAATTACACCCTGAAAACCACGATGGCGGTTTACAAGAAGCCGACACCGCCCCCGCCGGATACCAACAATGTTGACCCCAATCCCAATCCGGCGCATAAATATGCCTACGTGGTGGGTATTTCCGATTACGAGGGCACGGCCAATGACCTGCAGTATTGCGACGATGATGCCGTGGAAATGAAAGCCATGCTCCAGGGTGAAGGTTTCACCGTGCGCATGGACCTCGACCGTAACGCCACCGCCGACGCCATTACCGCCGGATTGCAATGGCTTATCAACCAGGCTGTACCCGGCGATGAAATCGCTTTCTGCTATTCCGGTCACGGAACCAAGTACTCTAACTATGGTTCCTGCATCATCTCAACCGACCTGTATTTACTGACCCATGGCTATGTCATGCAGTATTTCAATGCCGTGAACTGCACCAAGAAACTGATGACTCTGGACGCCTGCGTCGTGGGTGATTTCCATACTGACGCCATGAACGGAACGATGCTGGCCACCGCCTCCACCAACACCAGTTCATACGATGTTCCGGCTTTCGAAAACGGCGCCTGGACCTACTTTTTCCTGGAAGCCGTTAACGAACAGAATCTAATATACGCCGAAGATTGCGCCACTTATGCCGAGACCGAGATGAAAGCCTGGGCTAAACCCTTACGTTTAAAAGTAAGCCCGACTCATACTGACAAATACCTTGGCAAGTTTGACATGTAATAAATTATTTTTTCGACAGACCCCGCTTTTAAAAAGCGGGGTTTTTTATTTCCCGTAAGACCCGGGTTGGAAAAGAAGCTGCCGGCGGCCGTCGCCGTGCACCCGGTAAAACCGGCCGTCATGCCAGAGAAGCGCCTGGAAGGAACCGATTGTTTCAAGGGGAACATCAATCGCCATTATCCTGTTATCAAAAAGACCCGTCACACTGTCCACCTCGCTGTGCCCGACCACGATTGTCCGGGCATCGAAGGAAGTCAGCACCCGGACAATTTCATCCGGAGTTATCAAGGGATACTTATCTTCCATGGCATAATGATATCCGCGATACCACAGCGGCCCCATACTTCCGAACATGAAATTAACCGTGTCATTAAACGCCACCCCCGAAGAACGCATGTCAATCCCGCGACGGACAATTTCATTTATCCCGGCGACCGTTCCGCAAAATTGCAGGGCAACGGGATTAAGACCGCCATGCACAAAAATAATCTCGTTTATTTTTATAACCGTCGGCTTCGAACGCAGCCATCGCCCCAGCTCCATCTCCGGGCTGAACAGGTCCTCGTATCTTATACGGATTGTCTTGACAACGCCTTCCAGGTACTTTTCATTTACATACCTCTTATCGCCGCGTAAAATCATCAACTCGTGATTACCCAGAAGATAATGAACTTTCCCCCCGGCTCGGTCAGCCTCCTGCTCCAGCCGATAAATGAACCAGAGACACTCAGTCACCCTGTCGCCCCGGTCAAAAATATCGCCGTCTATAACCAGATGGCCCTCACCCCAGGTCCAGCGCCCGCGACTGTCGATAACACCGCTGTTAGTAAGGATATCAACCAGATAATCGTACTCACCATGAATATCACTGATGACAAATATTTTTGATATATCCTCGAAGATACACGTTTCATCGATAATCATATTCACGGGGATGACATATTCCGCCATGGAATCCCCGCAAAAGCCGCGGAACCGTAATGTATCCCTGAAAGTAAAATCCCTTTTATCAATTTGACCATTACAATGATAAAATACTGTTGCCGAACCAGCACTCCTCCAGAATACGTGCGGGCCGTCATCAAGAGCCGAACCTCCCCCGGTTGTGTCCTTCGCAATGACCACAGCTGTGGCTGATGAGCCGGTCGCCTGGGCAAAAACCAGCCCAACCGAGCCGAATATTAAAGTCAGCCAGAAAATAATCAGGCCAGCGTATTTTTCTGTTATATATTCTCTCATAATCTCATTCCGGTTTTTTCGGGGTGACCATTATTGATTTCTCCCGCTCCACCATTACCAGCCCCGGCTTGGCTTTTTTGGGCTTACGGACATATTTCCTTTCGGTGTACACAACCGGCACCAGGGAATCGTTTCTGGCTTTGCTGTGAAAAGCGGCTATTGCCGCCGTTTCTTCTATTTCCCGCTTTGAGGGCTCGAATGATTTATTCGGATATTTCATTACCACATGCGAACCGGGACACTGCTGGGTATGAAACCATAATTCGTAAGGCTTGGCATAATCAAACGTGGTGCGGTCGTTATCCGAACCATCGCGCCCTACGAATATCGTTAAACCGGTGGAAAGCTGATATTCCTTATAAGGCAGGCGTAAAGCGATAACCTCGCGATTTCCGGTTTTAGGCAGTATTGAATTTATTTCACTGCTATATCGCTCCCGCGCCAGGTTAAAATTGAACTCCAGGTCAGTCAGGATTTTCAGAATCTCCTCGTATTCGTTCCGCGTAATCTCCAGCCGCCGCTTTAAAAGTTCCCCTCCTTCACGACCCTTGCGAAATTTCTTGAAATAACTCTCGATATTTTCCTGCGGCGACAGAGCCCTGTCCAGTTCTATCTTCAGCGGCTTATGGGATTCGC
>JAQUSF010000046.1 GCA_028715215.1 Candidatus Zixiibacteriota bacterium | reverse complement strand
CCGTGCCGGGGAATTATCCTACCGGTCATTTCCAGACAAACCAGGCGTCGCGAAGGTTTCTCCGCCTTCTGCCGAGCGATAATCTCTTTACCGATAAAGTCCTTGTCCACGTCGACAATCCAACCCAGCCCGGCTTCTATCGGCGTGGTGGTTTTATCGATATCGTTGCCGTAAAGAGCCATCTTCATTTCCAGCCGGAGGGTATCCCGGGCACCCAGGCCGATAAGTTGCATATCGAATTCTTTTCCGGCTTCCATAACCGCCGTCCAGAGCGCGGGACAGTGCTGGTTGGGAATATAAAGCTCAAAGCCGTCCTCGCCGGTATAACCGGTTCGGGAAAACATCAGCTCCACCCCGGCCACTTTGGCGGTGGCATGATGGTAATAAGACAGGCTGCTCAGGTCGAAAGCGGTAAGTTTCACCATCACTTTTTCAGCTTTAGGACCCTGAATAGCTAAAAGACCGAATTCATCGGACCGGTTGACCAGCTTAACGTCCCCTTCCAGGTGCGAGGACAGCCAGGTGAAATCCTTATCGATATTGGAAGCATTGACCACCAGGAAAAACCGGTCGGCCAGGCGATAGATAAGTAAATCATCGACAATACCACCATCGGCATAGGTCATGCAATTATACTGTATTTCTCCCGGTTTTAAAACAGCCACGTTGTTGGTGGTGGTTTTCTGAAGAAACGCCAGGGCATCGTTTCCGGAAACTTCAAATTCGCCCATGTGGGACAGGTCGAACAAACCGACATTATTCCGCACCGCCGGGTGTTCCTCGGTTATGCCCTTGTACTGAACCGGCATATAATAACCGGCAAAAGCCACCATTTTAGCCCCGGCTGCAATATGATACTCGCTGAAGGGAGTCCGCTTGACATTTGTTATATCTGACATCTTCTATTCCTCATCAGTCATATTTTTTAAATTAAAAAGTAATTAAATGCGTCCGGCAAAAAAGTCAACAACCATTAGTATCAGACGGATTCAAGGCAGACCAATAACAACATGGTAAACCAGGAGGTTAACAGGCACTTTTTATGTTATTCAATGTCTGTTTTATCCAAAAAAAGATGCCGGGTGCTTCCATCCGGCATCTTCTATTTTATGATAAAAACAGGGTTAAGTATATGACCGGTCAACCCTTATAAAGGCTTTTACCGGCTGATTTCAAATCGTGGCAACCCTGTGTTACCCGTTTCGCCATGTTTTCTTCCGCTTTCTTTAAATAGGAACGGGGGTCGAACTTTTTCTTGTTGGCTACTTCCGTAGCGGTATGGGTCAGTTCACTGCGGTTTTCATCGACATGTTTCACGATAGCTTCGGTAAAATGATACTGAGTATCGGTATCGATATTCATCTTGATGACACCGTATTCCAGGGTCTCATGAATATCGGCCAGCTCCGAGCCGGAACCTCCATGGAATACGAGATAGAAATAAGCTTCCCTCCCGAATTTCTTGACGACTTCTTCCTGGCCTTCTTTGAGGATTTTGGGACGAAGTTTCACGTTGCCGGGTTTATAAATGCCATGGACATTGCCGAAGGTCGCCGCCAGCATGAATTTACCCCCGATGGGACTCAAAGCTTCGTAAACACCGACCATATCCGCCGGAGTGGTGTAGAGTTTTTCCCGGGGCTGGTCGCTGTGGTCCATCCCATCTTCCTCACCGCCGACAACACCGGTTTCCACTTCGAGGATAATCTGATTTTCTTTGCACATCTTCATCAATTCAACCGCTATTGCCATATTTTCCTTAAGGGGTAATTCACTGCCATCGAACATGTGCGAATGGAACAGGTTGGGCAGCCCCCGGGCGCGGCGACGGGCGGTTTCGGCTATGAGGGGTTTGAGAAAAGAATCTACTTTCTTGGGCTGACAATGGTCGGTATGCAGGGCAATATAAACGTTATAACGGTCAGCCATCCGGTGGATATGCTCGGCAATGGTTATGGAACCCAACACCATGTCCTTGATATGAAGACCGGCGGCAAACTCACCGGCGCCCGTGGAAAGCTGAATAATCCCGTCGGAACCGGCATCGGCGAAACCTTTCAATGCGGCGTTGGCGGTTTCAGTCGAGGTTACATTAATTGCCGGATAGGCATAATTGCCCCGCTGAGCCGCCTCCAGCATCCGGGTATAAATTTCCGGGTTAACTAATGGCATATATCAATCTCCAGTTTTTTTATATGGTTATCCTTAACTTGCTTATCGCATAAAAGCAATGTCAAGTTTTTTATCTATCCGTTTTTCAAAATTTGCCTTAGAACCATATGTAAAATACCGCCATGGCGGTAGTAATCAACATCAATTTCCGTATCCAGCCGGACAATCATTGAAAAGCTCTTTTCGCCTTCATCGGAGCAGACTTTCACGGTCACCTTCTGCCGTGGTTTAAGCTGGTTCGATAAACCTTCGATAGTATAATATTCTTTTCCGGTCAAACCATGGGTTTCACGGGACTCGCCATCAAGAAACTGTAACGGCAAAACGCCCATTCCAACCAGGTTGGAGCGGTGAATACGCTCGTAACTCTCCGCCAGAACGGCTTTCACACCCAGAAGCAGTGTGCCTTTAGCCGCCCAATCCCGCGAGGAACCCATCCCGTAATCCTTACCGGCCAGCACCACCAGCGGGATATCGGCGGCTTTATATTTCACCGCCGCTTCATATACGAACATCTGTTCTCCGCTCGGCAAATATATCGTCACGCCACCTTCGGTACCGGGAGCCAGAAGATTACGAAGGCGGATATTGGCGAATGTCCCCCGGGTCATCACCCGGTCATTACCCCGGCGGGACCCATAGCTGTTGAAATCTTCAAAACTTACCTTGTTTTCGAGTAAATATCTTCCTGCCGGTGAATCTTTTTTAATCACTCCCGCTGGAGAGATATGGTCGGTAGTGATGGAATCACCCAGCATCAACAATACCCGGGCATCCTTTACAGGCTGGATATCACCGACATCGCCTGTCATTGTCGTAAAAAACGGCGGTTCCTGAATATAGGTTGATTTTTCGTCCCAGTTGTAAATTTCACTGCTTTTACCGGCAATGGCATTCCAGGTCGGATTGCCGTCGAAAACCGAAGCATACTGACGGCGGAATAATTCCGGAGTCAGAGCCTTTTTAATAGCCTCATCGATTTCTTTCGTGGAAGGCCAGATATCCTTAAGAAAGATATCCTGTCCCTGGCTGTTTTGCCCGAGCGGCTCGCTGGTCAGGTCGATAGCGACCGTTCCGGCCAGGGCAAAAGCCACCACCAAAGGCGGCGACGCCAGGTAGTTGGCTTTCGTATTGGGGCTGACCCGGCCTTCAAAATTACGGTTACCTGAAAGTACCGCGGCGACCACCATGTTCCCCTCGTTAATGGCATTCACCACCGGTTCCTTAAGCGGTCCGGAATTGCCGATACAAGTGGTGCAACCGAATCCGACATTATGAAAACCAATTTTTTTCAGCGGCTCAATTAAACCTGCTTTTTGCAGATATTCAATAACCACTCTGGAGCCGGGCGCCAGTGAAGTTTTAACGTACGGTTTGACACTCAAACCTTTTTCCACTGCTTTCCTGGCCAAAATACCAGCCCCCACCAGTACTGAGGGGTCAGAGGTATTGGTACAGGAAGTAATGGCGGCAATCACCACGGCGCCGTGACCGATTTCATCCGGTTGACCGTTTTTTATGGATACTTTTTTGGTAACTTCCGATGCCGGCAGTTCAAAACCGCGTTCTTTTATCGGCTGGGACAAACTCTTTTGAAAGACTTTTTTCATATCTGCCAGGAAGACCTTATCCTGGGGGCGTTTGGGACCGGCCAGGGAAGGTTTTACAGTTGAGATATCAAGCTTCAGCATCTCGGTGAATTCCGGTTCGGGCGCACCCTTTTCCCGGAACAACCCCTGTTCTTGGCAATAACGTTCCACCAGGTCCACTTCCTCTTCGGTGCGACCGGTAAAACGGAGGTATTCTAAGGTGGCCCGGTCAACCGGGAAAAAGCCCATAGTGGCACCGTATTCAGGAGCCATATTGGCAATCATAGCCTTAGCCGGCACCGGCAGTTCATCCAGGGCCGGACCACAATATTCAACAAATTTTCCTACCACGCCTTTCTGGCGAAGCATCTGGGTGACTGTCAACACCAGGTCGGTCCCGGTGACGCCTTCGGCCAGTTTGCCAGTCATCTGGAAACCGATAACTTCAGGTGTCAGCATATACAAAGGTTGTCCCAGCATAACCGCTTCAGCCTCAATGCCACCGACTCCCCAGCCGACAACACCCAGACCGTTTATCATGACAGTATGGCTGTCGGTACCGACCAGGGTATCCGGAAAAGCCACGCCGTCTTTCACCATGACCACTTTTGCCAGATATTCCAGGTTGACCTGGTGACAGATACCGGTCGCCGGGGGTACCACTTGAAAATTATCAAAAGCTTTCTGTCCCCAGCGAAGAAATTCATAACGTTCCCGGTTTCGTTTAAACTCCATATCCATATTAATCTTAAGCGCCTCATCGGAAGCATAAGCATCGACCTGGACGGAGTGGTCGATAACTAAATCCACCGGTACCAAAGGATTGATTTTTTTAGGGTCGCCTCCCAGTCTCTTCATTGCCGAGCGCAAAGCCGCGAGGTCAACCACCGCCGGCACCCCGGTAAAATCCTGAAGAAGTACCCGGGCCGGCTTGAAGGGTATTTCCAGCTCGCCAACTTTTTTAGGGTTATAACCGGCCAGTTTGACCGCATCTTCTTCCCGAACCACGCGGCCGTCGATATTCCGTAGAACCGCTTCCAGCAAGACCTTAATGGAATAGGGCATCTTTTCCAGGCGCCCGTAACCGGATAAGCTATCGAGACGATATATCTTATATGTTTTTGACTTGGTTTTTAATGTCGCTTGTTCGCCGACTGAAGCCATCTATTACCTCCTGAAATTACACTTTTTTATCAAAACAACAAGAGCCATTATATACAACATTTTTACTTATTACAAGTATTTGACAATAAAATTAAAAAGTATTGACCTTTTTGGTTTACATTATATTTTGCAAACCTCGGAAGTGAACGAAATCGATAATATTCAGGAAATATGTTTTTCAAGTGTCTAAATAAAGACTCATTGTATATCGGAGCCCCCGCTAAGGTTAATCTTTTTCTTGAGATTTTAAACCGCCGCGAGGACGGCTACCATAATATTTATTCTCTTTTCCAGGCAGTTTCCCTGTTTGACCGCCTTAAATTTACCCGAACCGATAACCCTGATATTACCTTAAGCATTGAAAACAATCCCGAACTTCCTGGCAATGAAAACAACCTGGTTGTAAAAGCCTGTAATTTGATAAAAAAAGAGTATGGCATAGACAACGGCTTAGAGATACACCTTCAAAAGAACATTCCGACGGGAGCCGGCCTGGGGGGTGGTTCAAGTGACGCCGCGGCGGCAATTTTTGCCTGTAATTACCTGTTTGAATTAAACTTAAATTACCCGGAGATGGCTCAATTAGGGTTCAAACTGGGCTCCGACGTACCCTTCTTTTTTTCAAAGGGGCAGGCGCTGATTACCGGTCGGGGGGAAAACATAGAGGAAGTTACCCTGCCAACCGACTACTGGCTGGTCTTAATAACGCCCAATTTGACCATATCCACGGCCGAAAGCTATGGCGCTCTTAAAATTGGCTTGACAAAGCCGCAACTTCCGTTTAAGTTAAGTTGTTACGAAACGGTTGAAGAATTCGTTGAGTACCTAAAGCTCTCAAGTAATAATTTTGAGGAGGCTCATCTTTTGTCTTATCCGGTTTTGGGTAAGATTAAAGAGGAACTTTTAAAAAGTAAAGCTCTTCTCGTCCGCATGAGCGGTTCCGGTTCAACGATGTTCGGAATTTATAGAGAAGCAGCTGAATGGATTAATAACAAATTTACTGACCAGGGGGATTGGCAGATAAACATTGTGCGGCCAATAACCCTGCCTCTAATAAAAACTAACTGAGGAGGCAGTGGTGGAAATTACTGAGATAAGGGTTACTCTAAGGAATGAACCGAAGTTAAAGGGATTTGCCAACGTGACCTTTGACAACGCGTTTGTGATTCGCGGGATGAAAATCATCCAGGGCAATAATGGTTATTTCGTTTCCATGCCGTCTCGGAAGCGGCCGAACGGGACTCACCAGGATATTGCTCACCCAATCAACAGCGATATGCGCCTGTTGATTGAACGGAAAGTACTTGAGGCTTATGAACAGGAGTTGAAAAACAGGACTCACAGTTCAAGCTGATGCCACAACTTCCTGGGGCGTCGACAAGCGGTAAGTCACCAGCCTTTGGAGCTGGCAATCCCAGGTTCGAATCCTGGCGCCCCAGCAACTAAAATTAGCAGTAGCCTGTTTTATGATAATTCATTATCATACGACAGGTTTTGAATTTGAAGGATACTTGCGAAAATGATAGTCAGAGAAGAAATCAGACTGGTGACCGGTAATTCCAACATCAATCTGGCCAAAAAGATTGCCGCTTATATCGGCGTTGATTTAACGGACTGTACCGTAACCAGATTCTCCGATAAGGAGGTTTTCGTCCAGATAAACGAGAATATTCGCGGGGCTGACCTTTTTATCATCCAGCCGACCAATCCACCAGCCGAAAACCTGATGGAGCTTTTGATGTTAATCGAGGCTTCACGGCGGGCTTCAGCCATGCGTATTACGGCTGTCATGCCCTATTACGGGTATGCCCGCCAGGACCGCAAAGACCGTCCCCGGGTTTCCATTACCGCTAAACTGATTGCCAATCTTATAACCACCGCCGGAGCGGACCGGATTATGACCATGGATTTACATGCTAGCCAGATCCAGGGCTTTTTTGACCTCCCCCATGACCACCTTTATTCGGCGGTTATTTTCAACAATCATATCCGCGAGACGCTTAAAATGGACAATCTGGTGGTGGTTTCCCCGGATGTCGGTTCGCTTAAGCTGGCCCGGGCCACGGCTTCGTCGTTAAACGCCGAACTGGCCATCGTCGACAAACGCCGCCAGCGCGCCAACCAGTCCGAGGTGATGAATCTCATCGGCGACGTCAAGAATAAGAACGTCCTGATCCGTGATGATATGGTCGATACCGCCGGGACAATCTGCAATGCAGCGAAATTCATCAAACAGCGGGGCGCCAAAACCATAATTGCCGCCTGTACGCACGGCGTTCTGTCCGGCGATGCCATCAACAAAATCAATGAATCACCGATAGAAAAAATGATAATTTCCGATTCAATTGACCAGAAAGATAAAAACCTTTCGGAAAAATTTATTATACTGAGTTGTTCTGAACTTATAGGTGAAGCGATACACAGAATTTTCGATGAAGATTCCGTGTCATCGTTATTTGAAGAAAAAATGCCCGCATCTTAGGGTTTTCGTTGACTAATTACTGGAGGCTATTTAAGTACCATGAAAGAAATACCGCTGACCGCCAATCTGAGAAGTGATGGCGGCAAAAATTCCGCCCGGAGAACCCGGCGGGAGGGTAAAATTCCGGGGGTCGTATACGGACCGGAAGTTCCCCCGGTCTCAATCGCCATCGATGAAAAGGTTTTCCACTCTGCTGTCAAGTCATCAACCAGCAGTACCATATATAATCTTAATCTGGATGGTAAAGAGAATAAAGTGATTCTGCGTGACATTCAACTCGACCCTGTGACCAGCCGGGTTATTCATGTTGATTTTCATGCCATATCCATGAACCGGCCGATAAATATTTCCATCCCGATAAAATTTGTCGGTCTCGCCCGGGGCGTTAAAACCGAAGGTGGGATTATGACCGCTCCGATGCGGGAGCTTGAAATCTCCTGCCTGCCGGTCAATATTCCCGAAGCCTTGGAGGTTGACGTCAGTGATTTGGGAATCGGCGACGCCATTCACGTCCGCAATTTATCGATACCCAATGTCGAGATCCTTTCCGAACCCGAGCAAACCGTGGTCGTTATCTCTTCGCCGACCATCATCAAGGCTGAGGCGGTTGCCGAAGCGCCGGCCGAAGGTGAAGCGCCGGCTGAAGGCGAAGCGGCGGCGGCTGAAGGCGAAACAAAAGCTGAAAGTGAGGGTGCGGCTAAACCGACCAAAGGAACTGAAACCACCAAGCACGAGAAAAAAGAAGAGAAATCCTGATAAATTAATTGGCATAAAAAAACCGTCCCCTGGGGCGGTTTTTTTTATGGGTCCGGCTACATCATATTGTCGGGATCGACATCGACAATTATCTTGACCGTCGAAGGCAATCCAAAACGCGCTTTGACTGCCTCCCAGGCCCTTAACAAACGGGTCAATTTCTGGATTTGCCGAGTTTTAACCAACAGGTGCCGACGATATTTTTTTCTCAGAAACCGTATCGGACAGGGAGCGGGTCCCAGTATCATGGCTTTAATTCCGGCGGTTTCAATCTGCTTGTGAAGGTGCTCTCTAAATCCTCTGGAAATTACATCCAGCCGGCTGTCATCAGGACCCGAAAAAATAAAATTCACCAGCCGGATAAAGGGAGGAAATGAACCTCTCTGCCGGGAGACTATTTCTCTCTCAAAGAAAGACCGATAATCCTGGCGGGCGGCATCGGTAATTACTTCATTATCTGTATAATAAGTTTGTATCAGAACCTTTCCTTTTCGCTCCCGGCGACCCGACCGTCCGGCCACCTGCAAAAGCCGGGCGAAAGTTTTCTCCGAAGCCCTGAAATCGGGCAGGTCCAGACCCATGTCCGCCGAAAGGACACCGACTAACGTTACCCCAGGCAAATCCAGGCCTTTGGTTACCATCTGGGTGCCCAGAAGGAGATTGTATTTTCTTTCGGCAAAATCAGTGAGAATTCGGTAACTGTTGCAACGGCCCGAAACCGCGTCGGAATCAAACCGAACGGCCAATCCTTTTTCAAAAAGACGCGGGATATTTTCCTCGACCTTCTGTGTCCCGGTCCCCAGGTATAGAAAACGCCCGCTACCGCACTTTTCACAAGCATCATAATGAAATCTGACATAACCGCAATAATGACAGGATAATTTATGGCCGGTTCGGTGATAGGTCAGAGTTACCCGGCATGACGGGCAGGTGGGTACATGACCGCAGTCGGTACATTTCAACTGCGGGGCGTAACCGCGCCGGTTCAAAAAAAGTATTACCTGCTCCTCCCTTTCAAGACATGCCTCAACTTCTTTTTTTAACGGGTAAGACATAAAAGGTAAATCACCTTTCAGCCGTTCCTTACGCATATCGACCAGGTGTACCGCCGGCAGGGTGGCTTCCCCCGGGCGTTCTGTCAATTCAAGCAGTTGATAACGGCCGGTGCGGGCATGATAATAGGTTTCCACCGATGGCGAGGCGGAACCCAGGAGCACCGGGATATTATTTATTTTCGCCCGCATGATAGCGGCATCTCGACCATTAAAGCGGGGTGCCGGGTCATCCTGCTTATATGCACCATCGTGCTCCTCATCGACAATTATTAAACCCGGATTGACCAGAGGAGCAAACAGGGCTGAGCGGGGTCCCACGACAATACGATACCGACCCGCTGATATCCCCTGCCAGCTCTCAAACCTTTCCCGTTCCGTCATGGCTGAATGAATGACCGTTACCTTACTGCCGAAAAATCCCCTAAAATACGCCAGAATAGCTCCAGATAGTGAAATCTCCGGTGTCAGCACCAGAACTGTCTTATTCTCTTTTAAAACTTCCCGGGCGACATGACAGTAAACAATGGTCTTACCGGAACCGGTGACACCATGAAGAAGATATACTTTAAAGCAGGCCTTTATTTGATTAACAAGATGAGCGGTTACTTCTTCCTGCTGAGCAGTCAGTTGTAAGTCGGCGACATCGGGGTGGGGTTTGACAAAATCAAGAATCTTTCTATCCGGTTCTTCATATTGGGGTAACAGAAGGTTACCGGCAAGCGCTTTTTTTATAAAATACTCCGTCCAGCCCTCGGCTTTTAGCTCCCCGCGGGTTTTAAGACCGTCAAAAAAAACCAGGGTTGGTTTTTTCCCCTCGAATAACACCGGCCAGAGATCCGGATTAATAGCTTTAAATCCCTTCAGGTATCTATTTCCTGTAAGTTTCTCGGCTCGCCACTCCTGTCGGATAAAATTTTCTTTTATGAGATACCTGAGAACCTGTCCATTTAGACTGATTATTTTATTAACCACAGCTTTCGAAAGCGGTTTATCAATTTTAATCAGCCGTTTTAATTCCGAGGGTAAAAAGGCGACTTCCGTTTTATTCCAAATCAAGCGGGCTGAATGATGGGTCTTCATGACAGGAGGCAACGCCGCACTTAGACAATCAGCCGGATTGGCGAAATAATAGTCAGCCAGCCACCGACATAAGCGAAACAATTCTTCGGGAAAGTAACTGACCTCATCCAGAACTTTAATGATTTTTTTAATTTGCATCCCTTCTGAGGTTCGGGCTTCGCCCAGGTAAAAGCCGACTTTTTTTGAACGGCCGAAAGGCACCAGTACCCGCTGTCCCAAAGCAAGGCCGGGGCTGTTATCGGGAAGTTCGTAGGTGAAGGTTTTAATGAGTGGTCCCGAAACCGCCACCTCAATATAATTTCCGGTTAAGGTCATTTTACTAAATATAAAAAAAGGCAGGCGGACTGCCTGCCTTTTTCATTAAAAGAAAAATTTATTTTTTCAATTCAGCCAGTTTATCCTGAACTATTTTTAATTTTTTGTCCATTTTCAATTCCTGGTAAAGACCTTCCAGCCTTTCAAGAATATTCATATTCTCAGGTTCCAGTTCAATAACCTTTTCATAAGCACCGGCTGATTCCTTGAATTTGCGTAAATTCAGGTAACAATCTCCCAGGTAAGTCCAGTAATTACTTTCCATAGGCTCAAGTTCCGTCAGGCGAATAAAGGGAACGGTGGCTTCTTCATAACGGCCCAGAATGGCAGTAACGATAGCATACTCTTCAGCGGCAAACTTATCATCGGATTTTAATTCAAACGCTTTTTTAAAATAGACGCTGGCAGAATCGAAATTGATCTGGCTTTTATCCTGCATTTCTTTTGCACAGGTCTCGTTTTGGGCTTGCCGGCATCGATTAGCCGAATCACTGGCCAAACGCCCCATCTGGTTCCAGTAACGACCAATACTGGTCATGACTTCGGTATCATCCGGAAACTGTTCCAGAAGCTTTTTATTCAGAACATAAGCGGAATCGAACATTTCACAGTTATTGTAACAGATAGTTAAATTACGGGCATTAGCAACATCTTCGGGAGCATTCTGAACATACTCCTTAAAATAAGGAATAGCATCACAGAAGTTGTTCATATTGATGAAGTTATAAGCCATCTGGACCAGCAGGGGGTTACGTTCTTTCGGAGTATTGATATAACTTAAGGCTTTTTGAAGCCATTCATTCGAAGCTTTATAATCCTTTTGCTGTTCGGAAAGGGTGCCCATTACCACATAAGGTTGATAGTCAGTGGAATCGATGATGATTGCCAGATTGATACTGTTAACACAGGAATCCGTAAAAGTTTTCAATTGTTCGTTATAGAAAGCAATGGTTGCCGAATCGGATTCCGACTCAAGGTCACTTATTATCTGCTTCACTTTATTCAACTGGGCAATACCATCGTTGTAGAACTGACGCCAGTACATTACGGCTGTGGAGTCAACCTTATCGATATATTTTTTACAATCTTTCTTGTATTTATCATCCACATCTTTATTGTTCTTATCACAGCACAACCTCAGGCTGTCGTTGTAAGCGACCATCTTCTTTACATATTCCTGTTTGCCGACGAGATTGGGTGTTTTATCAATATAGTCGACATAAATCTGGGACATCCAGAAAAGACCTTCCGCATGCGGACCATAATTGATAAACAGGGAGTCAAGCATGATAATAGCCTGCTTATAGCGTTCCGGGTCACCGGAAAGAATATGAATTTTGGCCGTTTTAATATATGCCCCGGCAGGCAGTTTTCTTTCTTTAGCCGTCAGAGAACCGGTCAGGAAAAAACCCAGAACAACCACCGTCAGAAAGAATCTAAGAGTTGTTTTCAAAATGAACCTCCTGAATATACTTTCGCAAATATTTTTCGGTGAATCTAACCTTTATATATAAAATTGTCAACCTTCAATAATATCATCTGTAAGTAAACCTTATTTTATATTTAAGTACTTCCGTACCATCGGATTTCACCGGAATCTCAAAAACCAGGGTGCTGGCGTCTTTCTGTTTATAAGAGAAATTGGCGCTGACGACTTCCCAGAAACCATAAAGCCTCTTTTCCACTTTC
Source organism: Candidatus Zixiibacteriota bacterium (assembly GCA_028715215.1). Lineage (GTDB taxonomy): Bacteria > Zixibacteria > MSB-5A5 > GN15 > FEB-12 > JAFGNW01. The sequence goes on along the minus strand of JAQUSF010000046.1, from coordinate 12,150 downwards.
ACTGTAATGTTATCTTTTTTATGATTGCGAATTTCCAGCTCATAATCCTGTTCTTCGACTTTACTCGATATCCGATTCTGGCTGACCATGGATTCTTCAGCGGTGATATCGAAGGCGTAACCTACTTTGATATTTAATTCTTCGTCCTTGGGGGTGTGGTTGATGCGGTCTTCACCCAGAAGTATCAGAGAACCATCATCATCGGCTTTGAACATTCGCACCCGGCCTTCGGGTAACGGAATTCCCAAGCCGGTTTCTTTGGAATTTTTGAAATTGATAGCTACCTCGACCTTCTCCCGATTTTTTTCCGGCTGATATAGATAAGTCTTGGTCACCTTCGTCTGTGCCGGTTCGAAAAGAGAAATCTGCTTGATTTCCTTATCAGCCAGAGTGGCTTTTCGAGGGAGGGTATAAAGGTGATATTCGAAAAAGGCTTTTTCTTCAAAACCGGCTCCGGCCATTTCCATATCCACCGCCATAGTCTTCATTAATCTGGGCGGCGCCACAGCACTTACCCGGCTGATATCCCCGGCAATAAGTTTCAGGGTGGCATCCTTATAAGTTTTTCCCGAAGTATTGTTGATGGCGGCCCAGCCGGAGAGGTCAAGAATCTTCTCATTTTTATCCAGCAGGCCCACATATTCGGCGGCCCAGTCCATTCCCGAAGTCTGGTAGCCGACACGACAATTCTGCTTGCCCTTAAAATCCGCCTGGTATAGCCAGAACAAGGTAGGACGGGTTATTAAACCTTCCGGTAACAGCGGGAAATTAACCTCTGAGATATTGGCCAAGGTAACAATCTTGACGCGGCCGGATTTTTCCTGCAAAGTAACCGCCCCGCTGCTGAAAGCCAGAAGAGTCCCGCTATAAAGCCGACCTTCTTTATCCACTAATTCAATTTCCTGGTCGATATACTTGTTATACATCTTCTCAGGACTTACAAGGTCGAAGGCATAATTCTGTTCCAGAATCGCAACTTTCCCCGAATTTCCAACCACTTCGAATTGAACCGAATTGGCATCAATTAATGCCGGGACATCACGAAAAGCCAGCTTATCTATACCCTTGACAAATTCGAGTTCCCGGGTTTCACTGACTACTCCAAGGTTGCTGTTGTAAACGGTAACCGCCAGTTCATCAGCTTCCACCAGACCGGCAAAAAGCGCCAGAAAAACAAACCAACTAAAAAAAACCTTGAACATAAATAATCTCTCCTGACTTTATACAATCGTAACTTTAAATAAACCTTCCCTTTTTTATATCTATCCTTTCAGCAACGACTTAATCTGACAATAATACAAGCGGCCTGAACAAATCTTCCCTTTTTTCATTTTATGGAGCTGAATTTTTCAATAACGGCCCGTATTTGCCGGTTCACATCCTCGGGTTGGGGTTGAAGTTCCTCCTGCGAGAAAGAGCTGTTTTGCGGGTCTATTCTATCATAAATCTGAAGATAGAGGTGATATATCATTTCCAGACTGAGACGATAACGGGGTAAGAGCATCGTGGCTTTTTCATCTATAACAAGACGGGCTTTTTTTCGATAATATTCTGCTATCCGTATATAGGTTCTAATCAAATTTCGAAAGGCGTCCTTAATCTGACCAGTCACGGCAATTTCTTTCAATTCAAGGTGGGTCAGCGAGTTCCGGGCTAAAAGGTCATCGCTGAAGTACTGCAGGTCATTCAACTGGTCTTTTTGAAAATCTCTGATAATATGCACCAAGTAAGAAAAAATTGCCAGGGGCCGGGCCGCCTTTCGGATATCATAGAGCGGTTCCAGGTACCCCTCACTGGTTTCTCGAACCCCACACAGATGCATGAAGATAGACGCCGGAGCGACCGCCGCTCCTCTGGTATAACGGAGAAAAGAAATGAAGTTTTTAAAGCCCCGGTGCCTTAAATCGTAAACCATGGCTTCAACCAGCCTTTCCCAGGGCCACAGGGGAATTTTAAACCGCTCCAGATAAAAACAAAACTCTTCCATAAACGGGTCGGCATAGTCTCTCATCCTGACCGCATTCAGCCAGCCCAGCATCATCCTTTCCAGAAAAAGCGCTTCCTCACGGGAAATGACTTTCAGAGCGGTCTTCTTATGGTCAACCAGGTCATCAATTTTCCGCATGGAACGATAGAAAGCCTTGAAGGCTTTATAGCGTTCTTCTTCCCAGAGATGGGCTCCGATATCCAGAATAGGGTTGGTTAAAATGCGGCTGAAATCGACTTCCGGAGCAAAATCTATTTTATCTGACCGGGGATTTTCCATATGCCTCGAATATAATATTTATTTTTGAGCATGAAATACTCTTTTTTTATAAAAACATTGATAAAATAGCTGTTACTTAAAACCAGGAAACTGTTTATATTTTAATAGTTGACAATTCCAGTATAATTTACAGACCTTCTTATATATCAAAGCGGAGGTAATTAATATGACCTCAATCGATACCATAATAAATCGACAACTTTTAAAATGGGAATTACAACACCGTCAGGCTGACGAGAAAAAGACGGACCGCCCCAAACCCTCGCCGATAGTAACCATAAGCCGCGAGACCGGCAGCCGGGGTTCCTATTTTGGTTCCCGTCTGGCTATGAAACTCGGTTATCAGCGATTGCATCGGGAAATAATCGACAGCATCTGTGAATCTTCGGGTTACCGCAAACGCATAATTGAATCTCTCGACGACCGCTTCCGGGGCAGTCTGTCCATGCTGGTCGAATCCTTTTTTACCGGCCAGGTTGTTGACCATTCCGATTATCACCGCCATCTTTACAAAATCGTCCTTTCTCTTTCTCATCTGGGTGGCGTGGTGCTGATGGGGCGGGGGGGAAATTTTATCCTGGGTCCGAACCGGGGTTTCCACATCCGCTTTATCTGTGATAAGGAAAAACGTATTGAAAATCTGATGAAGTTTAAAGAGCTTTCGCAGGAAGAAGCCTTAAAGGAAATTGAAATTTCGGATACCAAGCGCAGTGAATTTGCCCGGAAACTTTTTCACTGTGACATTAACCTGCCTCATCATTATGACCTGGTGCTGAACTCGACCTCAATCGACGTCGAGGAACTGGTGGATACGGCGGTTACAGCTATCCGGGGCAAAATGAACAAGTTGTTATACAGCAATAACGAATGAACGTCCGGTCATTAAAATTGTTCAGTACGCAACATCACCAGAGTACAGGCTTCGACTACTTCAATACCGTTTTTCTGAAGTTTATCCGCCAGCTCTTTATTTTCGGCGCCGGGATTGAAAATTACCCGCCGGGGTTTTAACCTCAGGATTTTATCCAGTTGGTGAGAAGATATTTTTTCCCCGACATACATCGACAACGTATCCACCTTTTCCTTTATATCATCGAGCGATTTTACCGCCTGAAGCTGGTCAACCACATGTCCGGCAGGATGAACCGGGATAGGCAGGAACCCATGTTCCTTCAACATGCGCACCGCTTTAAAGGAATAACGTTCTTCATTGGTCGAGGCTCCCAAAACAGCTACTCTGGCACCGGCTTCAGCTCTGAGCATATTTTTCTTCCTTCATAAAAAATTCCATTCCCATTTTAATCCTTATTAACAAAACCAGCAGGGTGTTTGTTTCCCCAAAATCACACCACCGGCAGAATGCCGTTCGGGTCGAATTTGTTTTTTATTTTCCGGGAATAAACGACATCCACGGCGTTATCGGACTTTTCCAGCCCTTTCAAGAAATTCACTCGTTCAACGGCTGACATTTTCATCCCGGCAAATTCTTCAGCGGCGGAAAGCGGCAGGGTTCGAAAAGTAACTTTGACAATCAGACCCAACAACCCCCAGGAAGAAGCAAAAATTTTAACAATATCATATCCGGCTACCGATTTGAAACATACCGAACCCGGCGTGATAATATCACCTTCCGGAGTGACTACCTCGGCTTTAATAAAATATTTTTTAATCGGTAAAAGATGACCGTTCAATGACGCCGTCAGGTTGACCGCCACCGCCCCCCCCGCTGAACCGGGATAAGGCAGATAACCGTGAGGGATGAACAGGTGATGGTTTCGAAGTTGCGGATTCAGGTCGCAAAGACGAAAACCGGCGCCCACGGTGACATATAAATCCGGTTCGACAATTTCATGCAGGGCATTCAGGCGGTCAGTTTTAAGTATCAGCAGATTTTTAAAATCGCCAGCGGTGGAGTCAAGGTTGGTATCGCAGCCTGAAATAACTACCGGTTGCTGGAAGCGATTGGCCAGTTTGAAAAAAAGGGCGGCTTCCGCAGCGCTTTCAGGGTGGAATGCCATGTGGTCGTTCCGGCGGGTCAGTCGGTTTTCGGGAAACTCATCGGCAAGCCGCCGGATAAATTCGGCTTTTACAGTCATGAACGTAAGATAGAAAAATTTCAAGGGAAGTCAACTGCCGCAGAATCTTTAACCGGGGTTTTAAGATTACACTTTTTTAATCAGGGAAATCTTAGAGTTTTTCTATAATGGCAATATCCCGACAGGCTTTTTCGTAATCGCCGGGTCGGCCGATATCCAGCCAGTAACCCTCGTAAGGGTAATAGCCGACGGGTTCTTCTCGCCGCAGAAGGTCGTACATCAAATCATCGAAGCCGTACTTAACACCTTCGGGGACGAATTGAAGTACCGCCCGGTTAAAAACGTATATTCCCATGGAAACGATAAAATGATATTCGGGCTTTTCCTTGAAACCCTCCACAAAGCCGCTATCGGAAATTTCCATAACACCGAAATCGACTTTTTCCAGGCGTTCCGAGGTGGCTACAGTCACCCGGGCGCCGCTGTTTAAGTGATGCTCAAAAAGTCTGCCGACATCGATATCACTTAAAATATCACCGTTGGCCACGATGAAATTTTCCGGGAGGTTTTTTATATATTTTAAAGGACCGACAGTAGAAAGAGGTTTTTCCTCGCGGTAATAGGCGACTTCCAGCCCGAAGCGTGAGCCGTCGCCGACCACGGCTTCGATAAGATGTGCCAGATGGTTAAGAGCAATATGAACACGGGTGACGCCGCCTTTTTTTAACTGGCCGAGCAGGATTTCAATAATCGCTCTCTCCCCGATCGGGACCAGAGGTTTCGGAAGGGTGGTGGTATAGGGTTTTAATCTGGTCCCCTGGCCTCCGGCCAGCACCACCGCTTCGATGTATCCTGCTTTACTCAAATATTATACCTTTCGTATTTATACCGGGCCAGATTCTCAGCCCGTGAAAACCAGGCGATAGTCCGCTCCAGACCTTCAGCCAGTGACCGACGGGGTTTCCAGCCGAGAAGTTGTTGGGCCCGGGAAGCGTCGCATACCAGTCTCATAACCTCGCTGTTCTCAGGACGTACCCGCGCCCGGTCTTCCACAAACCGTACCTGTCGACCCATCAAAGTAGCAATATTCTGCGCCAACTCGCCAATGGCAATATCCTGACCGGATCCGATATTGATGTTCTCCCCCGCCAGTTTATCTTTTTGGGCGGCCAGAAGAAACGCTTCGACCATATCATCCACGAAGGTAAAATCCCGACGGGGAGTCAGCGCCCCGAGTTTTACTTCCTCCTGGCCGGAAGCAATCTGTGTAATAATCGCAGGGATGACAGCGCGGGCGGATTGCCGTGGACCGTAGGTGTTGAAGGGCCTTAGGATAGTCAGCGGCAGTTCGAAAGACCGGCGAAAGGAATCAGCCAGGGCATCGGCGGCGATTTTACTGGCGGCATAAGGTGATTGCGCGGTAACGGGGTGTTTTTCATCAATGGGGATTTTTTGCGCCGTACCGTAAATTTCCGAAGTTGAAATATGGAAAAATTTTTCAAGGCCGGCCTCACGGGCGGCCAGAAGCAGATTCAACGTTCCCCTGATATTGGTATCGACAAAACTCTCCACGGCGAGGTAAGAGTAAGGGATGGATATCAGGGAAGCCAGATGAAAAAGATATTGCACGCCTTCCACAGCTTTGCGTACCAGATACTGGTCACGGATATCACCCGGCTGGATCTCAACGTTCTTTATAATTTCCGGCGGTGCTTGTTCCAGCCAGCCCCAATGACCAAAAGAATTGTAAAGGATAAAAGCCCGCACCTTGTAACCGGCATGTACCAGGGTTTCGACCAGATGTGAACCGATAAAACCATCCGCTCCAGTCACCAGAACTGTTTTATTCAACAGGCTCATTACCGACAACCGCTTTCAAAACATTTACGTAGCATAAATATCCTTAACCGAGTTTGTTCATCATTGCTTTGGCCTGGTCAAGCTCGTCGCCTTTCAAACCCATATCGATTGCTTTCTGAAGATAGGTTCGAGCCTGTTTATCACCGTTTTTAAACATAGCCAGACCCATGTAATAATAAGACCGGGGATTGTCGTCAAACAGTACCATCATATTATCGGCATCATCAATAGCCATTTTGTAACGTTTATCCGCCATATTATAGTTGAAGATATTAAGATAGGATTTGAACAAATAGCGTGCCTGACCGACCGCGGTTCGGACCAAATTGCCGGTTTTACCCATATCCTTCTTTTCTTTCACCAGGGTAATAGAATAGAACAACTGGACAATTAAATTGTCATAATTTTCCCGGTTCAGCTTCTCAAAGAGAGCAAAAGCTTCATCTTTCTGGCCCAGCCAGTACATGGCATAAGCCTTCTGAATCCAGGCTTCGAGAAATGCCGGTTCAACCACCAGGGCTTTTTCGGCTGTTTCCAGGGCTTTTTTGTAATTTTTCAGGTCACTTTGTGTTACCGCCGCCAGGACCAGAAAATCCGGGTTGTCAGGATTCAGTTGAAGCATCATATTGATAACCCGGCCCGTGTAATCGGTTTCATATTTTCGCATCAGGATATCAATCAGACGTTCAAAAAGAACGATATCTTTTTTCAAATGGATGATATTCTCTTCGAATAATTTCAAGCCTTCGTCATAGCGGTTCATCTCGACCAGGCATAATGCTTTATTAATAGCCGTTCGCGGATAACGCCGGACAAAATCAGGATATTCGTTCATTATCTGCAACGCCCGGTCATACTGTTTCAAGCGGATAAAGATACCGGTCAAATGATCATAGGCGGGACGGTACCAGTTATTTTCGGCCAGAACCTGGCGATACCATTTTTCCGCTTCGGCATATTTATGGATAGCCTCCTCGGCGTGGACATCGGCCATAGCCGTCAGCCAGTCCGGACGGGTATGGTATCGATTATAATATACTTCCATGGTCGAGTCATACAGCTCAAACCGCCCGGAATTGTGCAGAATCGAAGCCCAGGTCATAAGGTACGCTTTGGTTTCTTTACGCCAGCCGGTCATCTCATTGAACCTTTTCTCCGCCGACACAAAATCCCGAAGTCTGATTTTCATCATGGCTACCTTGTACTGCATGAAGTCGTAGAACAACTGCTGATACTTATTCCGGCTCATCATGATATTCATCCGGTCCATTTCATTATCACAGGACATCAAATCACGAAGTTTCGACCTTGTTTCGACATGATACCATATGGAGGTAATACTGTTAGGAAAGCTATTGAGGTTTATGAAAGTGGCCACCGATGCCCGGTAATATTCCTGCCGGGCCATATAATAATAGTATTCGAGAAAATAATAAAAGGAGCGGGTTTCGCCGGTAGAATCCACTCCATACATTATCTTCCGGGCGTCACTGAAATAATTATTTTCAAGGCATCGGAAAAACAGGTTAAAAATATCCTCGTAAGTGTGGCCTTCGGCAGTGACGGCCTGATGACTTAATATAATAGCCGAATCACTCAAGCCCTTTATCTGGTAGAACTCTGCCGCTTCGCCGTAGAAAAGAGCTGAAGGAGCGGCATTTGCCAGAGCGGCGGCGGCGACAGTTTCAGCGGAATCAAACTTTCCTTCCTGCCATAATACTTCCGCCCGAAGAATATCATAAAGCGGTCGTTCCAGACCCAGTTTCCGAGCCTTTTCAAGGTTAACCAGAGCCAGGTCGGTTCTGGTCAATCGGAGGTAGTATTTGGCCAGATTGAAATAAAATTTCCAATCGTTTATATTAAGCCTGGCATATTCCTCAAGAGCATAAGCCAACTCTTCTTCCGGCCCAATGCGACTCAGAATTCTAATTTTCCCCTCGTGAGCTGGAGCATAGGCGGGTTCTTTTTCTATAATCAGAAAATATTTATACAGGGCGTCATAATAAAATAACTGCCGTTCCAGTACCAGCCCCTGGCCATATAGAGCGGTGAGAGCGTTGGGGTCTTTCTGTAAAAGGTCGTTGTAGGTTGAATCGGCCGCTTTAAATTTAAGATTTTCGACCATTTCTAATCCGGGAAGGTCCGCCGGGTCACTTCTGGAATTCCTGGAACAAGCACCCAATAAAACCACTGTCAGCAGAAGTCCTGAAATAATCAAATGTCTCATAATCGTCCTGTATTTTTATGTTTGAGTGAATATTTCTTTTCTTTACTTTGTTATAATAAATAAGAAAAATTGTTTTTTACAGCAAAAAATATGCTGCTTTATAAAAAAATGTTTGATAAAGCCTTATACACCCTTATATTTAATTATGACTAACCTCGAGTCTAAAAATTTATATAAATACTATCGAAAGAGGGCTGTTGTCAACGATGTTTCCGTAGTTGTCAAACCGGGCGAAGTAGTCGGACTTCTTGGTCCCAACGGAGCCGGAAAAACCACTACTTTTTATATGATAATAGGATTTATAAGGCCGGACAAAGGCCAGGTGTTTCTGGACGGCAGGAATATAAACCGTCTGCCCATGTATCGACGAGCCCGTCACGGGATAGGTTATCTCGCCCAGGAAGCCTCGGTTTTCAGAAAAATGACAGTTGAAGATAATATCATATCGGTCTTGCAGTTCCGTAATTTAAGCCGAAAGGAAAGAAAGAATAAGCTTGAAGAACTACTGGATGAACTGGATTTAAAACACCTTCGCAAAAACAAAGCTTACACCCTTTCGGGAGGAGAACGACGGCGGGTGGAAATTACCCGGGCGATGGTAAATGACCCCAAATTCATCCTTCTTGATGAACCGTTTGCCGGCATTGACCCGATTGCAGTTGAGGATATCCAGAAGATAATTCGGCGTCTGGTCGAACGGGGTCTGGGCGTTTTGATAACCGACCATAATGTCAGGGAAACCTTATCGATTTGCACCCGGGCTTATATAATGTGTGACGGCAAGATACTTAAAGACGGGAGTTCCGAGTACCTGGCTAACGACCCGGAGGCGCGGAAAATTTATCTGGGAGAGAAATTTAAACTGAATTAGTGGTTTTCTTTTACGGCTGTTGAATATATGAACGAATTTACTTCGATACTTAATCAGACCATTTTTTGTTCCGATATATATAATAAAATCAGGCATTTTAAAACTTTTTTTAGATGTAGAATTTTATTATGAAGTTAGGATTAGGCTTACAATTAAAACTAAAACAGACTCTGGCGCCGCAGCTTATCCAGTCTTTGAAAATGCTGCAGATGCCTATCTTGAAATTGGAACAAACCTTACGGCACGAACTGGTTACCAATCCTCTTCTGGAAGAGGTGGAAGATGTCGATGACAGCCCTGCCGAAGAAACCGAAACCGAAGAAACCGAAGTAAAAGAAGATGAAGGGGTAGACTGGGATGAATATCTTTTTGAGGAAGACGAAGGTTATAAGGTCAGGGAACAGAAGGAAAGTCATGAAGACGGCCTGGAAGGACTGGCGACGCGCCAGGAGAACCTGTATGACCATCTGTCCGAGCAGTTGTCTTTTTTGAAGTTATCGGATGAAGACCACCTCATCGGGGAGTATATAATCGGCAATATCAATCCCGATGGCTACCTGTCCATCAGCGTCGCGGAAATGGCCGCCGAACTGTCGGTTGAGGAAAGCCGGATTGACGCGGTTTTGAAAATGATACAGCGTTTTGACCCGACCGGAGTTGGTTCCCGTACTCTTCGCGAATCCCTGCTTTTACAACTTCGGGAGCGAGGTCAGGAAAATACTTTTGCTTATCGTCTGGTCGATGAACATCTGGTCGAACTGGAGAAAAAATCCACCCTGCAGCTTTCCAAGATAATGAAAGTGCCTTTTGACAAGATTCAAAAAGCGGTGGAGATAATCAAGAGCCTGTCACCTACTCCCACCTATGGTCGTTTTGATACGGCGGCAATGCCGGTAGTGCCGGATTTAATAGTGGAAAGATACGGGGATGAATTCGTTGTCTTTCATAATGATAGAAACATCCCCCGGCTCCGTATCAATACCAACTATAAAGACCTGATCAAGAAAAACAATAAATCGTCCAAAGACACCCGGGATTATATCAAGCAGAAACTGGAACAGGCCCGCTGGCTTTTAAATTCCATCAACCAGCGTCGTTCCACCATGATCAGGGTGATGGAATCGATAATTGAGGAACAGCTGGAATTTTTCAATAAGGGCTCGGCATATCTGAAACCGCTGATTATGGAAGATATCGCCAAGAAGCTGGATATGAATGTCGCCACCATCAGCCGGGTCTCCAACGGGAAATATGTCCAGACTCCGCTGGGGGTTTATGAAATAAAGTACTTTTTCAATTCCGGCATTTCCCGTGACAACGGTGAGGACATGTCCAAGCGTTCGGTTAAGCAGCACATTGAAGAAATCATCAAAAAAGAAAATCCGGAAAAACCTTACTCCGACCAGGAGATATACCGGATGCTTAATGAAGAGGGAATAAAGCTGGCCCGGCGCACGGTAACCAAATACCGGGAAGAATTGAAAATAAAACCGGCTCGATTTAGAAAAAGAGTTAATTAATTGCCGCCAATTACAGTGGTCAATTGTATAAAAATAGGAGATAATGCGGCGAACATAGGATAAAGAGTAAAACGTGCTTCGACAATTGTATCAATATTTCTTTCGAACGTTAGGTATCTTCGACAAAAAAGGGGCTTTCCGCACCGGCTCCCAAGTATCGGCAGTACTGGCAGTTACACCCCGTTTTTTCCATCATAATTCTTTTGAAACGTATAATAATGAATTAAATTATATTATGGATATAAATATAACCATGAACCGTGCATGGAAAGGAGAAAAACCATGCTGAAAAAGGTTACTGCACGTCATTTTGATTTGACTCCGGAGATAAAATCCAAAGCCGAAGCGGAAATGGAGGGGCTGACGAGATATTTCGACAATATCATATCAGCTGAATTCATTCTCGACGTGGAGCGTCATCGAAGGATGGCGGAACTCAAGGTTAAAGTATATAACAGTATCCTATCGGGAACCGGTGATACCGATGACATGTACAACTCGATCGATATGGCCATCGACAAAGTGAAAGGTCAGTTGAAAAAACATAAGGGTAAACTTAAACGAAAAAATCCCGGGGAGATTGCCGAAAAGACCGAAGCCCTGACCCGGCCAATAACCGATGTGGACGAAGTAGATATATAAAATTTCTGGCCCATTCAATAAAAAAACCGCCTTTCCTCACACGGGCGGTTTTTTTTATTCTTTCGTTCATCACCCGCCTTGAGACCAATATTCCCGCATTAAATAATAATTCATGCGGGCTTCGTGATTCAGGGAGTCGATGACCGCCGTGTCCAGAGTGTTACCGGAAGGCAACACGATAAATTCACAGTCGGCGATTTCCTCGAAGCTTGATTTCATTATTTTTCTGCGGTTGATTATATCCTTTCGGGTTAACGAGGTTTCCACGAGCATAAACAGCTGAGGTCGTTCCCCCCGGAAAATTTCCCGTGCATATGCCAGGGGTACGAGGGTGTAATGTCCCTTATCAATATTCAGTTCCTCCTTGATCTCTTCAGAGAGGGCATTGTCCATAAGTTGTTTCAGGTTGGCATAACCCTTTACGAAATCGACGCCACCGGCAACCGAGGGGCCGCGGGTATTCTCCAGCGAAGCCACCCGAGCAGAACGAGTAACCTGTAAAAGGTAACGTTTGTTTTCCTCATTAAGCACCAGATATCCGCATACTCCCAGGCAATTAGCCAGGGGACTGTCTTCGAGACGATGCGAGGGATATTGAGTTTTATAGTAGTAACGTAAGGTCCCGCCGGTCTTTTTAAAGAGGGGATGCTTAAAATCAAGCGTGTACGAACTTCCCGCCACCATTCCATAGGCAACATCCTGTACGGTCATCACCGCCGGTGATATGC
>JAQUSF010000045.1:2856-24463 GCA_028715215.1 Candidatus Zixiibacteriota bacterium | reverse complement strand
CTGAATTTTCTTCCGGTCTCAGTGAGCTTGGTGGTGTACCAGGCCCCGGCCCAATCGGCATAGTCCAGGTAGGCACAGCCGGAAGTATCGAGACTCTTTTGACCATTAATCGTGCTGGGTCCGTGAGTATCAGTAATCGCGGAAACACCGCTGACGAAACCCGCAGGGGCTTCATTGGTCTTTTCCACATAGGCTGCTTTGTCAACATTGTTGACTTGAGCCGGTCTTTCCACACGAGTTAGTTGATTCCCAGGACCAGAAATTGCGGTACCGCTAAAAGCCAGAACTAAGCTTAGAACGAATACTGCGATTATCAGTTTTTTTAACATTTATTTCCTCCTTAAAAAAGGAAAAAGGCTAAATTCATCTTCTAAAGCTGTCAAATTGTCGACTGCTTTAACAACATTTGTATCGGCAGTATTTGACAATTTTTCACATCTCATTTGTCTAGGGAAGCGAGATTTTACTTCAGTCAATGAATTCATAATTCCTATTCTTGGAGTAAGAGCTATTTTGCCCTTTAAATAGTTACGTTCGAATTTTTTTGCTTCTATTAACTCTAATTTACAGGATTGCTATCGTTTCACCTCCTAACCAAAAGTACTCTTTTCAGTTAGTTGATTGAGTTAATAGTGGGAAGAAGTTGATTAGGACGGAAGCAGTTATTGTCCGGGTATTATTTAAGCTTTAATTCCTCATAAAAATTAAAGACATAAAAGCCCGAGTGAGGGTTTTTAATCCTTTAGCAATAGCTGTTCTAAAAGAGGTGGTTATATCAGAATCTATATTGGCTCTCAGATTCTTCTATAACGTAATGTTACACACGCTTGAACATAAAATAAGAAATAATCCGGTTTTGTCAAGAAAAATCAGGAAATTTTTTCCTTTTTTTTAAAATGTTTTGATTTTAAGCCCTCAATGTCGGAATTTCACAAAATAATTTTTGACCTTGACAGGCCAGCCGAAGCAGTGTTTCCTGATAGCTATGCATTTACTTTCACTTCAAATCCGGAATTTTCGGGTTCTCAAAGAGGTTAACCTGGAGTTTCCGGACAATATAATAGGAATCATAGGTCCCAACGGGGCGGGGAAATCATCTCTTGTAGAGGCTATAGCCTGGGCGCTGTACGGCCATCAGGCGGCGCGGTCGGGCAAGGATGAGATAAAGGCGGGTTTTGCCCGAGCCGGTGACGACTGCCAGGTAACCCTGGGTTTTAAAATACACGATGAGTCCTACCGCGTGCTCCGGCGGTTGACCGGGCGAACCGAGCGGCCCGAAGTGGAATTGTACCGCGGGACGGGTGCGGAGTCGGTGGGGAGCACCGAGACCCGGAAATATATCGAGCACCTTCTGGGTCTGGACTGGCGGGGTTTTTTTACGTCGTTCCTGGCCCGCCAGCAGGAACTTAACGCTTTAAGCGACCTGCAGCCCTCAAAACGCCGGGAGCATTTAGCCGGGATGCTGGGTATCGAAAAACTGGACCGGGCGCTTCAGCAAGTAAAAGAAGACAACCGCCGGTTCGAAGATAAAGTGGTCTTTCTGCAAAAACAACTGACCGAAAAAGAGCCGGTCAAAAGGCGTCTGGCGGAGCTGGCGGAGCACGAGAAAACGCTGGCCGAACGATACCGCAAAGAATCGGGAGCATTCGCCCGGCTAAAGCAGGCTTATGAGGTTATCTCCATGCAGTACAAAAGGGAGCACGAGAAGAAAATGACGTGCTCCGCGCTCGCCGCCCGGCTTGAAGCAACCTTGAAAACCCGCGATAATATCGTTGAAAATCATCACCGGCTGACAACGGAATTGAACACCCTCCAGACCAGCCGCCAGGTTCTGGAGGAACTGGAAAAGGAACTGACCGCTTTCGACCCGCTCAAAAAAGAATATGAAAACCAGAAAGACGCCCGCAATAAAATCCGGTTTCGCGAGGAACTCGGGCATCGCCGGGAAACAATCGGGCGGGAACTTGACCGTCTGCAAAAAAGGGAACTTGAGACCCGGCAGAACCTGGATACAATCCGGGATGGTTTGAAGGCAATACCGGACGAAATTGAATCCCTGGTAACGGCGGCGGAAAGCCGGTTGAACGCCTTACGCGATGAATACGCCGCTTTTAAAGCCGAACAGGAAACCCGCCAAAAAGAACTGGGGAAACTTCGCGAGCAGATTAAAGCCATCAGGGAAATAGGCCCGGGGGCGGTTTGCGACCGCTGCCGCCGGCCGTTCGGCGATGACCTGCCCAAAATAAAACTGCACCTTGACCGGGAAATGAAAGAACTGCTCGACAGCTTGACGCAATTTGAAAAGCTGTTACCGGAGAAAAAGGCTGAAGGCTTGAAAATAAAAGAGCAGGTTGACAAGCTTGACCGGGGACGCCGCCGGAAATTTGAACTGACTTCACAGTTGGACAATATCCGGAAAGAAATGGCGGAAATTACCGTTCAAAAGGAAAAGCATCAGGCCGAACTTGACCGGCTGGCGCCTCAACTGGCGGAGTTGGAAAAGCTGGTTTTCGACCCGGCGGCGTATAGTCGGCTTGAAGCTCAGTTGTCCCGGCTGGAAAAAAAGCAGGTGCAGTATAATCAGCTTCAGGGGAGTCTGCGGCGAATACCGGCGGTGACCGAAGAAATCGCCGCCGCGGTCGGAAAACTGGCCGCGCTGGATGCAGAAGCCGACCGTTTTAAGGCTGAACTGGCCGGGCTGGAATTCGACGAACTGGTTTTCGAGAAAGTCAAAGCGGCGTTCGAAGAATTACAGAACAAATTCGATGACGGCAAAAGTGCCCTGGTGGAGCTTAACAAAGAGATGGAACTGGTCAAAAAAGAAATCCAGTTGAAGGGGGAACAGCTGGCCGGTTTCGATAATGCGGAGCGGGACCTGGAGGACTGCCGCACCGGGCATTTTTACGGGGAGAAGCTGGGGTTGCTTTTTGCGGATTTCCGCAAGCAGGTCATAGCGAGCATCCGCCCCCGGCTGGCGGAATTGTCCAGCGCTCTTTTCAGCGAAATGACCGACAGCCGCTTCAACCTGGTGGAACTGGATGAAAATTATAATCTGAAGGTGATGGATTACGGACAGTTTTTCGGAGTGGAACGGTTTTCTGGCGGGGAGAAGGATTTGGCCAACCTTTGTCTGCGGCTGGCTATCTCGCTGGCTCTGACCGAATCCGCCGGGCTTGACCGTTCCTTCGTCATTCTGGACGAAGTGTTCGGCTCCCAGGATAACGTGCGCAAGGAACTGATTTTGAAGGGCCTGGCGAATCTTAAGAAACGGTTTCCACAGATGTTGCTGGTGACGCATATCGAGGAGATTAAAAACAGTGTTGAAACGCTCATCGAGGTGGTACCGACCGGGACGGGCTGGTCGGAGGTGAGGGTCAATGGTACGAAGATATAAGTCGGCCTCCGGCCGTCATCGGCTGGTCAATCTGATTGTGGTTACCGTGCTGGTGGTGGTCATCCTCGTTTTCCGCCTGGTGGAGGAAATCGGCCCGGATAAAAGTCCGGGCGAGCGGTTTGTTATTGTGCGGGTAATTGATGGCGACACGGTGGACCTTAAGGGTGGCGACCGCCTGCGGCTCCTGGCGATCGACACCCCGGAAAAAGATGAACCGTTTTATGAGCAGGCGCGTTTTTTTCTGGAATCGCTGACAGTCGGCAAAACCGCCCGGGTCGAATATGAATCCCGACGCCGTGACCGCTACGGCCGGCTGTTGGGGTATGTGTATATTGATACTCTGTTCGTAAATAAGGCGATCCTGGAAAACGGCCTGGGGTATCTGTATCTTTTCAAGGATAACGACCCGCACAGCCCGCAGGTGCAACAGCTGCTGGCCGCGCAGCGTCAGGCGCTGACCGGTAAAAGAGCCCTCTGGTCGCTTTCCTATGAGCCGGAAAATTATTATGTTGCCGCCCGGGATTCATACCGGTTTCACCGTCCGGGCTGTCGTTCGGTGGCGGCTATCAAACCGGGACGGGAAATTCGTTTTAAAAATCGCGAGGAGGCTTTAAGCGAAGGTTACTCGCCCTGCCGCAACTGCAAACCATAAAAAAAGTTTAAATATTTTTTGAAAATCCGCCGGGTATGCTTGTATAAAAATATGTTATTGCAATTGGGTGACCTTGTAGTTTATTTAGGTGAAAGATATGTTAAGGATTAGCGGGATATTAATAAGCGGTTTACTTTTATGGTCCTCTGCGGTAGCGGATTTGAGTGCCCGGGATTTAAAGGCTCTGCAGACCCCGCCGGCCGATTCCGCCGACGCCGAGAATCTGCGCATCTGGTACAGCATCGAGCGCAAGAGTTATTGCCAGTTTGCTCTGGAGATATACACTCTTTCACAAAAGAAAATCCGCCAGCTTTTAAATCAGCCCTTGAATGCAGGATACTATAACTTTTACTGGGACAAAAAAGATGATTCGGGACGGTATGTCGAGCCGGGTACCTACCTTTATAAACTGGTCGATTGCAGTAAGATAAAATACGGCAATTTGATAGTGGCGTACCGGAAAGGGGAGAATACCAGTTCCTTTTACCCGGATTCGACCGGTGAAAATTTTAAGGTTGGTTTTGAGCTGCTTGGGGATTCGGCACGGGTATCGTTGAGAATATACAACAATGTCGAGGTTTTAAAGGAAGAACCGATTGTGGATTCGCTGATGTTCCGCGGTCGGCACTCTTATACCTGGCGTCCGGAAGAAAAAATCTCTCCGGGGAATTATATTTTCCGATTGCAGGTTGACGATTATAGCCGGGACCTTAGGTTCAGTTATCCTTGATGAAAAAGATACTTACAGTGTTGATAGTGGTGGTCATCGGTGGTTGCGGTCGGCCACCGGATTTGAACCTGGAACAAGAAACGCCCTTTTATTATGAAGTCGCCTGGGTCGACCCGCAGATAATAATCGCGGACAGCCAGTTCACTCTCATCCGGGCGGCGCGTATAGATTCCTTTATCGTCGCGGAACCGGTGATTGAATCGGTCAAGGAACCGGCGGTGTCTTTCCAGGTGACCGATGAAAACTGCCCGGTGACGGTTAATATCCTGGATGAAAAATCCGCCCGGGTAAGATGGCCCCTTCTGGTCAAACACCTGTCCTCGGGTTTTTACAAGCTGACGCTCGATTTCAGCCGGACGGACTATCAAACTCTGCCGCCCGGTTATTATGTTCTGAAAGTGGATAATTGCGGTTTACCGCAGATGAAATTATTCCTTCGTGAATAGTCTCTTTAAAGTATTTTCCAATATTTAAGAATGTCTAATAATTGCGCAGGCTTTTGCCTATAATTCGGGTTTTTTTCGCCGATATATGGGACAAAACCCCTACCCGGCATAGCGGGGGAGGAAGGTGAGCATATAATCCGAGGAGTAAATAATGCCCAATATTCTGGTAGTCGACGATAAAGATTCCATGCGCAATATGCTGGTGGAAACCCTGATGGAGGAGGGTTATCGAGTGGACGCCGCGGAGGACGGACGGAAAGCGCTGGACCTGGTTCGCAATAAATCCTACGACCTTATCCTGACTGATTTGAAAATGCCCAATCTCGATGGTTTGGAAGTGCTTTCCGAGATAAAAAATCTGGATTCCGAATCGACGGTTATCGTGATGACCGCTTACGGGACTATTGAAGACGCGGTGCAGGCGATGAAAAACGGGGCTTTCGATTTTATTACCAAGCCCTTTGATACCGAGCATCTGTGTTTTTTGATAAACCGGGCGCTGGAGAACCGCCGCCTCAAGGCTGAGAATTCGCTTTTGAGGGAAGAAGTTCTGGCCGACCAGGGCCTGGATAACATCATCGGAAAGAACGCCAAGATGATTGAGCTGAGTCAGTTGATTCAGAAAGTGTCGAAAAGCGACGCCTCGGTGTTATTGCAGGGCGAGTCGGGGACCGGGAAGGAACTCTTTGCGAAAGCCATTCATTCGCTGTCTAATCGTAAAGACCGGCCTTATGTGGCAATAAACTGCGCCGCTATCCCGCGCGAACTTCTTGAAAATGAATTATTCGGTTCCGAAAAAGGAGCGTTCACCGGAGCCCATGCCCGGAAAATGGGTAAATTTGAAATCGCCAACGGCGGTACAATCTTCCTGGATGAAATCGGGGATATGGATATCGCTCTCCAGGCGAAACTTCTGCGGGTACTTCAGGAAAAAAATTTCGAGCGGCTGGGCGGCAACAAAACAGTGGATGTCGATGTCCGGGTGATTGCGGCCACCAACAAGGACCTGAACGATTTAATCCGGGTCAAGAAATTCCGGGAAGACCTCTATTACCGGCTGTCGGTATTCCCGATGAATATTCCGCCACTGAGAGAACGCCAGGATGATATTCCGGCGCTGGCCGATTATTTCATCGACAAGTACTGCATGGAAATGAAAAAACCGGTTAAATCCCTGACCAGGGAAGCGGTGGAACTTCTTGAGAAATATCACTGGCCGGGGAACGTCCGGGAGCTGGAAAATACGATCGAAAGGGCGGTTATCCTGGCCGAAGGCAAAAAAATAAGCCCGGAGCATCTGGCTGTCCGTCTGAAACGCACTGATGAAATCCAGTTGCGTGAGGGAGCGGGTTTGAAAGAAATCGGTGCTCATGCCCAGATGCAGGCTGAAAAAGCCACCATCATCAGGATTCTGAAAGACGTCCGCGGTAACAAACGCAAGTGTGCCCAGGTGCTGAAGATTGATTACACCACTCTTTTTGATAAAATTAAAAAATATGAAATAGAAAAGGAACTTTATTAATTTTATCTATAATCGGCGATGTAAAAAATATTTTAGTGAAAAGAGTGTCCGGCAGCGTAACCCGCTGCCGTTGTTATAAATGACGCTTTTATCCATTAGCGGCTGAACAAAAATATTGACAAATGAGATATTTTCGATAAAATTCCGTAATTGTGCGTCTTATACTGGTCTTACCTGGTGGTTAGGAGCAGGGTTGATCGAGTATGTGTTCGTGCCTTGAAAATTAACGGGTAGTTAGTTGAAGTCAGGCTGTTTATGAATAACTCGGTAATCAACAGGAACGTGTTGTTGTTAAATCAGAATTATGAGCCGCTGACGATTTGTTCGGCCAAGCGGGCGATAATTCTGCTTTTTCAGGGCAAAGCGGAAATGATTGAGACGGCGGACGGCCTTAAGGTGCGGTCGGTCAGCCGAAGTTTCGACCTGCCCTCGGTGGTGAGGCTCTGGCAGTATCGGAAAGTTCCCTATAAAAATATCATGCTGACCCGTAAAAATATCCTGGCCCGGGACGGCCATCAGTGCCAGTATTGCGGGACCACTAAAGGACCGATGACGGTGGACCATGTAATTCCCAAAATGAAAAACGGGACTGACAGCTGGGAAAACATGGTGTGCGCCTGCGTTAACTGCAACAATAAAAAGGGCGACAATACCCCTGAAAAAGCCGGTATGAAACTGTTGCGAACCCCCAAACGTCCCACGTTCATTACTTTTATTCAACGCTATATCGGCGATTCCAATGACCGCTGGCGGCAGTACCTGTTTATGGATTGAACGGCCGGCGGATATCTTCTTTCAATCCCGACTATTCTTATCTGTCAAAGCAGAAAAGACCTGAAAAAATTTATGTTTTTTTAATTGATTTAATATTCCACTGATGGTAACATCCGAGACTGTATGAGGTGTCTTGATTATGAATAACACGGAAAAGGAAACCGGCCGTTCCGAAACCGCCCCGGTGGTTAAAAAGGAAACCATTCTATCGGGGATGCAGCCGACCGGTTCGCTGCATATCGGCAACCTGGAAGGAGCCCTGCGTAACTGGGTCCGCCTGCAGGACGAGTACTGGATGTACTGCTGTATCGTGGACTGGCATGCCCTGACGGCAGAATATGATGACACCCGGGCTTTCAAGGAGAAAATATTCCAGATGGCGGTTGATTACCTGGCCGCCGGTCTTGACCCCGACAAGTGTGCTGTTTTTATCCAGTCGGAAGTAAAGGAACATGCGGAACTGCACCTGATATTTTCCATGCTTATTTCGGTTCCGACGCTAAGCCGCCTGCCAACCTATCAGGAAAAAAAGGACCGCCTTGATTCCTATGGTTTTCTGGGTTACCCGGTTTTACAGGCGGCCGATATCTGCCTTTACAATGCTAATAAAGTGCCGGTCGGCAAGGACCAGGAAAAACATGTCTGGCTGGCCAATGACCTGGCCAAAAAATTTAACAGCACTTATCGAAAAGTTTTTGTAGAACCGGAAGCTTTATTTACGGATATTCCCATGATACCGGGTTCGGATAACCGGAAAATGTCCAAGTCCTACGGCAACCATATACCGCTGGAGGCCACGGAGAAAGAAACGGAAAATATTCTGAAAAAATATTACACCGACCCGGCCAAGGTATATAAAGGTGATCCCGGCAATCCGGATATCTGTCCGGTTTATCTGATACACCGGGTTTATACCGCCGACGCTGCCGATATAATTGCCCCGCCGTGCCGGACGGGGGAGTTAGGCTGTGTGGATTGTAAGAAGATTTTGACAAAAAATCTCAATGCCGCATTGCACCCGATCAGGGAGCGGCGGCTGGAATTACTCAAGCAACCGGATTATGTCTGGTCGGTACTTGAAACCGGGCGTGAGCGGGCGCACCATCGGGCGCAGAACGTTATGGAAAAAGTTCGCGATGCCATGAAAATGAATTACAGGAAGAAAAAGTGATGGAACACCAGAGTGAAATTCAAAATGACAACTATCGGGTCGATCTGGAGGTGTTCTCCGGGCCGCTGGACCTTTTATTGTACCTTATAAAAAAAGAAGAAGTGGATATTTATGATATTCCCATTGCCCGCATTACCCGGCAGTACCTGAAATATATCGAGATGATGAAAGTACTCAACCTGGAAATTGCCGGGGAGTTTATCCTGATGGCGGCCACTTTGATTCGTATCAAGACCCGGTTGTTGCTGCCGCGCGACGAGGAGGACCCGGAAGAAGTGGATCCGCGTGAAGAGTTGATTTTAGCCCTGGTGGAATACAAGAAGTACAAGGAAGCCGGGGATATTCTTCGGGAAAAAGCCCTTATCGAGGAAAGCTATTATGTTCCGCCGACACCGCTGGGTAAAATTGACAGCAAGTATGACCTTCAGAATGAGACCAGCCTGTATGATTTATTGACGGCCTTTGTGGATGTTCTGGCGGCGCGCCGCCAGGAAATCATCCATGAGGTCAACCCCGAAGAAATCTCCATCGAGGACCGTATCTCAGTGGTGATAAAACTCCTGGCGGACCGGGAGAGTGCCAATTTCCGTGAATTATTTGCCGATATACCGCGCAAAATTGTCGCCGTGGTCACTTTCATCGCCCTGCTCGAACTGGCTCGGACCCGGCGGGTTAAAATTCGTCAGGTTGTCCCTTTCGGTGAATTATGGATTTACCGGGGCGACCTGTATCAAAGGGATGTGCAGATGATTGACCAGCTGGACATCATGGAACACGAGAATGAACTTCAGGAACAAGTCAGCGTATGATGGAACTTGATTATGTAAAAGCGACAGTCGAAGCCCTGGTGCTGGCTTCTCCGGAACCTATTTCAAGCCGGAAAATAGCCCAGGTTCTGGACGAGGTTACCTCAGCTCAGGTGAATCAGGCCGTTTCGGAATTGAATGAAAAGTATGCTCAGTGCGGTTCCTCGTTTCGAATCCGGGAACTGGCCGGGGGTTTTCAATATTATATTCTGCCGGAGTATGTCGGGTATATCGATGAATTGTTTACCCGTCGGCGTAAGATGCGGATGACCCGGGCGGCTCTGGAAACAGCGGCGATTGTGGCCTATCGTCAACCGGTCACCAAGTCTGAAATCGAGCATATCCGCGGCGTCGCTTCTGACGGAGTTCTGCATAATTTGATGGAAAAAGGCATGGTTACAATCAAAGGTCGAGCCAATGTGGTCGGTCGGCCTCTGCAATACGGCACCACCAGCGAATTTCTGAAATTCTTCGGCTTGAAAAGTCTTGAAGACCTGCCCCGGATGTCTGAAATCGAGGAATTAATATCAGGCGGGGAGGACCGGAACCAGACGGTGTTGAACCTGAAAGACCAGAACCTGGCTTTGAAGTTGAATATTGCCGACGGCACTTATGACCCGGCAAAAAACTATGAAGAGTTTGAAGACGAGGTGCCGTACGGTGAAAGAAAAATAACCACAGGTAATCCCACAGATAAACCGGACGAATACGAATCCGCCCCGGACGATGACCTTCGAAAAGAAACCGTTCCTGATACGGACGAAAGAAGTGAAAATTCGGGGGTTATTGTCGATATGGGCTCAACGGGAAGTTCCGATTAATCAGGCGTAAGGGCGCGGCTATTAATCCTCAGCCAGAGAGGGCTTCTTGGTCCGTATCAATAAATATCTCTCCCAGTGCGGGGTGACTTCGCGGCGAGGCGCCGATTCACTTATTACCAAGGGGAAGATTACCCTTAACGATGTTACGGTGGTGGATAAAGGGGTAATGGTCGATGAAACCCGTGATATCGTCAAGGTTGACGGTCTTGAAGTAAAGCCCGTTGAAGAAAAAGTTTATGTCCTTCTGAACAAACCGGTCAAGGTTATGACCACCCTTAATGACCCCTTTAAACGTAAAACGATACTACATTATTTGAAGAAACTTCCCCACCGCGTCTACCCGGTCGGACGGCTGGATTTTGACAGCGAGGGGGTTTTGCTTTTGACCAACGACGGTGACCTGGCTTATCGGCTGGCTCATCCCAAATACCAGGTTAAGAAAATATATGAAGCCCTGGTGGAGGGGCATTTTAAACCCGATGATGCCCGGCAAATCAAAGCCGGAGTGGAGCTTGACGGCGGCGTGGTGGGACGTGCGGAAGTAATTGTGCTGGGCTTTTTTAAAAAAATGACGCGGATTCGACTGGTCCTTACGGAAGGACGGAAACACGAAGTTAAACAGCTGTGCAAGAAAGTAAATCATCCGGTAGTCAGCCTGCGTCGGGTGGAATTTGCCGGGTTACCGCTTAAGGACTTAAAACTCGGGCAGTGGCGTTTCCTGACCGAGAAAGAAATACATCGTTTGAAAGATATGGTCGGTTTGAAACAGAATTGAAAAAGCCCGCCTCGGGCGGGCTTTAATTTTAAAAGCGATAGTTTTTAAAGAAAAAAAATATCTCAATAGTCCTCAAGATTACTCCACTCGGCGTCTTCAAGCCAGTGATTCGGCCGATCCAGAAATCGGATTACATGTTGCAGGGTTACCCAGTGCTTGTGCTCTTCGTCGGCGATTTTATTAAGGATATGTTTCTGTTTTTCGCCTTTAGCTTCGGCCGCTTTATCACGGTAGAAATCCTCTGATTTCTTTTCAATCTCCAGGGCCTCGGTCCAGATTTTTTTTGATTCCGCGGGAAATATAAATTCCTTTTTTTGTTCTTTCAGGCTTTCAAAAACATTTTTCAAGGTGGGGATAATTTTGGTTTTTTCGGCTTCTTTGTACTCGGCGGTGTGACCTTCTTTCATGGCTTTAAAAATATTATAGTGTTTTAGTTCGTCGTCGGCCAGTTCCACCAAAATTTTTTTAAGCCAGGGGCTGTCGATTTTTCTGGATTGGGCCAAATAAAAATCACGGCCATCGGTTTCCATCTTCATGGCAAATTCAAAAATATTCATTTTTTTCTCCTGTCTTTTATGGTCATTTCAATTGGTTTTCCCGCAAAACCCAGTAATTATAACATCGCATCCGAAGGGAGTCAATGGTTTAGTCATCATTATCAAATATATTCATATTGTATAGAAACAATACCAACTGGAAAAGGTTCATCCATATATACCATAAAAATCAATTTTGTCGGGCTGTCAGACTTGCCCGACGTTTTTTATTGTATATCTTAAGAAGATGATTAAAAAGTGGCTGTTTTGTTTTATTTTATTTTTTCCGGGGTTTGCCGCCGGTGTTATTGAAGACAATGCCGCCCTGCCTGATGGGGTTGAGCGGCAATATTTTATCTATTATTTCGACAACCCCCGGTATATTAATGAAGCTGATAAAATTCTGGAACGGGTACGCGCCCAGCTGGTCAGTTTTTTAAATGACAGCCTGGCTTATAAACCGGCGGTTTATCTGGTCGCCGAACAGGGGCTTTTCGAGGAACTTATCAGCGGTCGGTTTCCTGACTGGGGGGCAGCGGCGGCTTTACCCGCCCGTCAAATGATAGTTATCAAATCACCGGACCAATTTAACCTGGGGCGTCCGCTCGAGGAATTACTGACTCACGAATATGCTCATCTGGCTTTGCATAATCGAACCGGGGTGAATATCCCGCCCCGCTGGTTCGACGAAGGACTGGCCATGGTGGTATCCCGGGAATGGAGCTGGTCGGATAATCTGGCTTTAAGCCGGGCGGCGGTTTTCGGCCGGCTTCTGACGCTTGAAGAAATTGAACTTTTAAACCGCTTCAACTCGAGTAAAGCCCACCTGGCATACGCACAGTCTTACCTGGCGGTAAAATATTTTTTTGAGGCATATGACCGCACTGCGGTCAATATATTCCTTGATAATATTGCCCGCGGTTTTTCGGTCGATTCAGCTCTCCTGGCTTCAACCGGTTCAAATTATAAAGGTTTTCAGGACGAATTTAATATATATTTAACCCGGCGTTTTAATGTAGCGAGCTTGTTTATGGATACCATATATCTCTGGATCTTTCTGGCCCTGGTGGTTATTGTCGGAGCGATATTGAAATTCCGTAAAAGAAAAGAATATTACAAAAAATGGGAACGGGAAGAAAAGTATCAATCCACCGATTTCGACTACGGTGACCCGGCTCATCCGGAACATGACAATGACGACGAGCCATGGCGAAATTAAGTCATAACATCGAGTATGCCGCCGCCTATACGGGTGTGAAACTGGCGCAACTTCTATCGCCCCGGCTGGCTGATGCTTTTGGAGTCGGTCTGGGCATGCTGACTTATGCGGTCTTGTCGTCACGTCGGAGAATCGCACGCGAGAACCTGAAAAGCGCTTTCGGAGACCGCCTGTCGGATGAAGAAATCAATAATATTGTAAAAGGTGTTTTCAGAAATATCGGCCGGACTCTTATCGAATTTTCCCGTTTCCGCATAAGCGGGCTGGCAGGAATTAAGAAGGTCGTACGCGGTGACCCGGCCCCTCTGGAAAAGGTATATGCAGAAGGAAAAGGGGGGATAATTTTAACGGCTCATTTTGGCAACTGGGAGATGATGGGCGCCTGGCCGGCCGCCTGCGGTTACCCGACGGATTTTCTGATTGGCCGTCAGCATAACAAGAAAATCGACGACCTGCTGATAGGTTTTCGCGAGACGCTCGGGGTGGGTATTATTTCTCTGGCCAAAAGCTCCCGGCAGGTTTTCAAGGCTTTAAAAGCCAACCATTTCACCGGTATTGTTTCCGACCAGCACAATCCCGCCGAGGGGGTGGTGCTTGATTTTTTCGGCCGACCGGCGGCGACGCCCAAAGGTCCCGCCCTCTTTGCCATCCGTTGTGGTTGTCCGTTATTACCCTGTGTGCTGCGCCGGGAACGCTACGACAGGCACACGGTAATCTGGGGCGAACCGGTGTACCCACCCGGCTCGGGCGATGAAGAAGCGGATATCCGGACGATGACGGTCGCTTATACGCGTTTTTTTGAACGCGAAATAACCCGGTATCCGGATATGTGGCTGTGGACACATCGACGCTGGAAAGTCAAGAATTAGGCAACTAACAACCTGTTTTTGCGTAGAATTATTATTAAATTGGAAACTGCGACAAGATGGCTTCATAGGATAAAACAGGTAGAAGTATCATGAAAGGTTGACAGGTGAAAAAATATATTTATATCGCGGCAGCCCTGCTGGTATTTTTTGGTGGTTATTACGGTGTGAACGCACTCTTCACGACGACTTATGACATTCCCACCACCCGGGTGGATAAAGGGGAATTTATAGTCTCGGTGAAAGCCAGCGGCCGGATTGATGCCAAGCGCAATTTTACCGTTTCGGCACCCCGCATCCGGAGTCTGCAGATTACGTGGATGGCGCCCGAAGGTTCAATGGTCCAAAAGAGCGACTCGATAATCAAGTTTGATGCTACCCAGCAGCTAAATGACCTGACGGACAACAAGTCAACTTTGCAGATAAATCAAAAAACCCTCGAACGAGCGAAGAAGGAATACACCATTCAGGAAAAACAGCTCAAGCTGGAACTGCAGAAGGCAGAACGCAACTATGATGAGAAAAAACATGAAGCTCCGAAACTGGCGGAGGAAGCCCAGCTGGAACTGGAACTGGCCCGCCTGAATTTCCAGGCTAAGATGGACCAGTATAAAGCCGATGTGGACAAAGCGGAGCTGGAAGTAAAAAGAGCCGAAACCAAGGTAGCTATGGCACAGAAAGAGCTCGACCAGATGACTATCCTCGCCCCCATTCCCGGTATGGTAGTTTATCTTGAGATCTGGAAGGGCAGCAGTATGGGCAAAGTTCAGGAAGGTGATTCCCCCTGGCCCGGGCAGGGGCTCATCAACCTGCCCGACCTTTCGGAAATGATAGTCGATGCCTATGTCTCCGAGGTGGATGCCGCCAAAGTCGACACCGGTCAGGCAGTTGTCGTTACTCTGGATGCCTTTCCTGATAAGAGCTATACCGGCAAGGTGACCAAGAAGGCTACCCTGGCCCGGCGGAAGGATTATAATTCCAAGATAAATGTTTTCGATGTCGAGGTGACTATCAACGACGAAGATGAAAATTTGAAGCCGGGGATGTCGTCATCGGCGAAGATTATCGTGAATCTTTTTGAGGATATCGTTTCAGTTCCGCTGGAAGCCGTTTTTGAAAAAGAAGGTAAGACAATCGTATACCTGAATAATAAAAAACCGGTCGAAGTCGAGGTCGGCCAGCGCAATGATATGCGGATTGAAATACTTGACGGTCTGAACGGTGGTGAAGAAATCTGTCTGGTTGACCCCACGCTCGAGGAACCGGGTCTGCCGGGAGATAAAGCCACCGAACCGGAGCTGAACAAGGGCCGCATCGGCAATGTCAGTTCACCTCCGACCAGCGGCAGAAATAGAAGAAGGTGACGATGGATTACAGGCGTATCCTTCAGGTCTCGCTGGAATCCCTCTTGTCCCACAAACTGCGGTCATTTCTGACCATGCTGGGAATTATTATCGGTGTGGCGGCCGTGGTGGGTATGCTTTCCATCGGCGAGGGCGCCAAGCAGGAAGCCCTGGAACAGATTTCCATCCTGGGTATTAATAATATCATCGTCAATGCCAAGATTCCCGAAGAAGCCTATAAATCCGAAGAGGGGATTCAGATATCCCAGGGCTTGTCGATAGCCGACGGTACGAATATCCTGGAATTTTCCAACCTGGTCGCTAATGTGGTACCGCAGCGTTTCGAACCGTTTCCCAGGATAAGTGTGGGCGCCAACGAAGCTCCGGTGCGGGTTGTTGCAACCACTCCCAGTTTTGTTTATTCTTCCTCCATTGAGGTTGAAAACGGCCGCTTTATCAACGAATCGGATAATGAGACCTTCGCCCAGGTGTGTGTCCTGGGCGCCAAAGCCAAGCGGGCACTTTTTGCTTTTGAAAACCCGATAAACCGGATGGTCCGGATAGGCGATCTGGATTTTACCGTGGTGGGAGTGATGGCGGATAAATATATCGGGCGCGGCAAGGTGGAGGGACTGGAACTGCGTAATTTTAACGAGGATGTGTACATACCTTTTAACACGGCCGTCAAGAAATTTGAACGGGGCAATGCCGGGGGAGAATCGGTCAGCGGTGGGGGTAACTGGATTTCCTACAGTGTCGATGTGGGTGATAAATACAATGTCCCGGAAATCGACCAGCTCACGGTCACGGTTGCCGACCTTAAATACGTACCGGCGGTGACCAGGTTGATTGAACGGATTCTGCAACGGCGTCATGGCGGCATCAACGACTATGACATCGTCGTGCCGGAATCGCTTTTGCGGCAATCGCAGAAAACACAGCAGATTTTCAATATCGTCATGGGCGCCATCGCCGGGTTATCGCTTCTGGTGGGCGGTATCGGCATCATGAATATCATGCTGGCCACGGTGCTGGAACGAACCCGTGAGATTGGTGTCCGCCGGGCGGTCGGTGCCACCCGTGAAGATATTCTCAAGCAGTTTTTGATTGAAGCGGTGATGATCTGCATGATCGGCTGTGTCATCGGCCTGGCTATCGGCCTGGTGATATCCCGGGCGATTTCTTTTTATGCCGGCTGGGCAACGATTGTCTCGGTTACTTCCATCGTCCTGGCGGTAGGCGTATCGACCACCGTGGGTATCGTTTTCGGTCTTTACCCGGCGGCCAAAGCGGCTAAACTTGACGTAATCGAAGCTTTAAGATACGAATAAATTTTCCAACGGAGTTGTGTAGGATGAAAAATAAAGACATGCTGAAGGTTTCTGCCCGTCAGCTCAGGCTGATTTTTTTTGTTGTGATGGCGGGGCTGCTGGCAGCCCCTTTAACCCGGGCGGTGGAGTTGACGCTGGGTGAAGCTCTGGATATCGCCCTGAACCGTACTCCCCGGGGCGGGATTATCAAGGGCAACCTGGAAGTTGCCGAACAACAGTTTAACGCCAAGCGGATAAATTTTATCCTGCCGGCGATATCCATCAACGGTTCGGTACCATCGTATTCCAATGACGAGACCTACCGTTTTTTTGGCGGCGCCACGGAAAAATCCCTGTACAAAACCCGTGACTTGGGTTTCAGCTCCTTTATCCGTCTGGAGCAAAGCCTCATAACCGGCGGCGACCTCGAGATAACCGCCAATCTGACCAAGAACGATGAACGTTATCCCAATACCGGTATGGCCGGGGGAATAATCGATGAAGACAACCGTCAGGGCTATTTCAACTTCAGTTATAAACAGCCGCTTTTAAAACCTTCCGATTCCAAGTATGAACTTAATAACCTCAAGGATGACCGGGAAATTGCCCGATATACCCGCATGGAGGATGAGGGGGCGCTCAAGAAGGAAGTGGCGGAAGCCTTTATGGGGATTATCCGTTCCCGGTTGAATCTGGAGATTACCCGGGACAAAACCGGGAAAGCGCGTCTTCAGGTGGGAATCGATTCCGCCAAATTTGCCGATGGCGTTCTGTCGGAGGAGGATTTTTTGGCCAGTCAGTCGGCTTTGCTTGACGCCGAGCTGGAAAGGTTTGAAGCCGAGACGGAAGCCAGTGAAAAGAACCGTCAGCTGGCCATGTTACTGGATATCGACCCCTCAACCACCATCGACCCTGTCGAACCGGAAATATTCGACCATTATAATGAAGAGCAGACGCGGGCAATCATCGATAACTGGGAAAATAGTGCCGCCATCAAAAAAGCCGAACATCAATATCAAAAATCCAGAAGACAGGCGAACTATTCCTCCGGTTCCCATGGTTTGACCGGTGATTTAACCGCCAATTATTCTTTCGGTCGGGGAACCATTGAACGGGAAATCGGTGGTTTGCGGGAACCCAATGATGATATCAATACTAACAGCTGGGGGATATCGCTCAATTTCACTTTCCCCATCTGGGACGGCGGTTCCTCCGGGGCCGCGGTAAAAGCCGCGCAGTTCCAGGCCGACCAGGCTCGCCTGGAATATGAGAGCAAGGAGAAATCAGCCAAGGCGGAAATAATTAATCTGGTCAACAGCCTTGATGTCAGTTATCGCCGGATGGAAATCATAAAAAAGCAGATTGAACTGGCGGACAATAAGATGAAAATCGCCAATGACCGCTATCAGGACGGTCAAATTTCTTATTTGGAATTTCTGGAAAATAAGATATTTTACCAGCAGACCAAAGACAAGTATCTGGAGGAGTTAAACGCTTATTTGGCCAACCGTTTCAGTCTGGAAGGTAAATTTATCAACTGATGGGTCTTAAAATCCTCATACGCACGCCGAACCATCTGGGTGACTGCATCATGGCCATGCCCATGGTCAATGAAACCCGGGAGGCGTATCCCGGTTCTTCGGTAACAGTCCTGGTTCCTGATTACCTGGCTGAACTTTACCGGCAAAACCCGGCAGTCGACGAAATCCTCACCATCCCCACCCGTTACGTGCATGGTCTGATTGCCGTCATGAAAATAAAAGAAATCATTGCCCCTTATGAATTTGATATCGGTTATGTTCTGCCGCCCTCCTTCGGGGCGGCTTCATCCTTTAAACTGGCGGGGGTAAAAGAAAGTATTGGTTATATCGCCGATGGCCGGCGGTTGCTTCTATCCAAACCCCTGCCACTGCCGACGCCGCTCAACGCCGAGCATCGTTCCACCCTCTATTTCAACCTCCTGCGCCGCGGGGCGGGCGTTGACCTGGAATACGTCAAGCCGAAACTTCTGCTCAACGATGATGATAACCGGAAAGCGGTAGAGATTCTGGATGGCTTCGGTTTCCCCGATGACGAACCCTGCGCCGTAATCGCTTTCCGGGCGGTGGCCGAATCGCGCCGCTGGGGTATGGATAATTATACCCGGCTGACCCGCGCCCTGACCAAAGACCTTAAACTACGGGTTATATTAATTGGCGGTGCCGATGACCGCAAGGAGGGGGACAGAATCGCCGAAGCCATCGAGACCGACGATATCATTGACGAGGTTATCAACCTGGCCGGCAAAACAACCCTGCGGGAGACTGCTGCTCTTCTGTCACGAGCCCGGATTTTTATCGGGAATGATTCCGGTCCGGCTCACCTTGCGGCCGCCGTGGGCGTCCCGCTGGTAGTGCTGTCCGGGGCGGATGACCCCAGGGAAACCTCGCCTATCTCCAGCCAAAAAAAATTAATCTATCCCGACCATCTCGAATGCATCAGTTGTGTTAAAAACAAATGTCCGCTTAAAGGAGAACATTTAATGCGGTGCATGAAAGAAATCAGCGTGGAGATGGTGCTGGCGGCCGTTAAAGAACTTATATAATGTTCATTAAAGGATAGCCGGCAATTTCGGCTGTCATCCTTGCCGCGACGAAACCGGTATGGTCGGACTGCTTATGTCAGGGCTATGGTTTCCAGTTCCTGTTTATTTTTAAGCTGGCGATGAAATTCCAGGGTTCTCAGGATTCTGGCTATTTCAGCATTTTTAAAGGGCTTGGTTATGAAAAAATCAGCCCCGGCTCTTAAAACATCATGAGGTGAATAATCACCGGTGCGCGAGGTTATCAAAAGCACCCGGGTATTTCTGTTCAGACTCTTGATCTTTTCCAGCAATTCAAGGCCGGACATGTTGGGCATGTCTATATCGGAAATTACATAATCAAACCGGGCTTTCTGTAAGATATTAAAAGCTTCGATACCATCATTGGCCACGGTTACGGCATAACCTTCTCTCTGGACAATTCTTGACAAAATATCGCGAATATACTTGTCATCATCAACAATAAGGACGGAGGCTTTTGATTCCATTTCTCGTTTCCGGTAAATATTAGTTTTAAAATTATCTTTTGAATGTCAATATGCAGATAATCGGAAGCTACCGGGAGAAATTTATAAGGATATATGGATAAATAGGCGGATTTATGAAAATTGATGAAAATATGGCAATTACCGGTAATCCGCGAGGATAAGAAGGTAGTTTTTCTTGATTTAGTCTGAAGCCGGTTTTGACGATATCTCGATGTTCAAAATTTAATCACTTGTCGGAGTACTGGTAAACCAGCCAGAGAATTAAAATTATCAAAGAAAAAAGGATCCCGCTTAAGAAGCCGGTTCGGAAGGTGTTATACCTGGCCACAACTGACTTTTTATTTTTTTTTAAAGCGGTAAGGTCGGACCGGCAATGTTTACAGATAGTCGCCCGGGCATTTATGGGTTCTTTGCAGAACGGGCACTTGATGGTTTCCTGAACTAAAGTCATGGCTTAATATGAAAGACGATGAAATCTTATAGCAAATAAAATTTTAGACCCGGTGAGACCTGATTCGGGAAAGCGGGTAATTTTTTAGTTTATCATGTCGTCAAGTTAAATAGTATTTCAGCCGGCGATTCCGGTTCACTTTTCTTCTTCGGTATTATCAGCGGCCTGAAAACCTATGGGTTTGGAAACATGGTCCGGTAAACCCTGCAGTTTGATTTCGCCGAAAGCTTTTTCAAATTGCTCGATGGTACTGGTCAGGACTTTTTGCAGCAATTTGGCATGCATGGGAGTCATAATTATGCGGGAGAGTACCCGGGCTTTGAGGGTGGGGGGCATGACCCGGGCGAAATCAATTATTATTTCGCTGGGGTTGTGATTTATCATTGCCAGGTTAGCGTAAATGCCTTCCGCTTCCTTATCATCCAGCTGGACTTTAATCTGTTGCTGAGGAGGTTTATTCATTTTTTTCCTCTTATATTATTTATTTAACCGAATATCTTCACTTGTTCAGGAATATCAATTTTAATATATTCACCACTTAAGTCAATATAATTATATGACGGATAACGGGAAAGAACCAAGGAATTTATGGCATGACGCTTGAAATAGGGAGTATCGATAAAATTGTAACCGCCATCGGTAAAGCCAGGATTTTAATCCTGGGTGATATAATGCTGGATGAGTACTTATTCGGGAAAGTAGAAAGAATCTCTCCCGAAGCCCCGGTTCCGGTAGTGGAAATAACCGCCACCAAACTCCTTCTGGGCGGTGCCGCTAATGTCGCGGCCAATATTAAAGCGCTGGGCGATGAACCGTTGCTGGTCGGAGCGGTGGGAGTGGATGAAGCCTCCATTAAGCTGTGTCAGTTATTAAAACAGAAAAATATTTCCAGTGCTTATCTAATTAATGATAAAACCCGACAGACGACTATTAAAACCCGAATTATTGCCAATTCCCAGCAGGTGGTTCGAGCCGACCGGGAAGACCGGCACAATTTACAAGGCGATATCCAGCAACAGCTTTTGAAACGTTTTTCAACAATAATCGAAAACGTTAATGCCGTTATTATCTCCGATTACGGAAAGGGCGTCATAACCCCGGAGGTTCTTGAGGAGGTGATTAATGTATGTAAAAACAAGGGGATTTATGTGGCGATTGACCCTAAAGATACCAATTTTCACCGCTACCACGATGTTTCATTAATCACCCCCAATCATCACGAAGCCGGTTTTGCCTATGGCCGTCGTATTATTAATGAGCAGGACCTTTATGCGGTAGGTAGAGGTTTACTTGAAAAGCTTAACGCTGAAGCTATCCTCATTACCCGTGGCGCGGAGGGGATGTCTCTTTTTAAAAAGGGCGAAGCCCCGACCCATATTCCCACTTTTGCCCGGCAGGTTTTCGATGTAACCGGCGCCGGCGATGCCGTAATAGCGGTTTTTGTAGCTGCGGTCTGTGCCGGTGCTAACCTGGTTGAAGCGGCAGTAATTTCCAACGCCGGGGCTGGTTATACCGTCGGTATGATCGGGACGTCGACTGTGACTATTGAAGCTCTTAAAACCGAATTGGGACACAGTGTCAAAAACGGCAAGTTAATGGCGGCGTTTTCCAACGACAAGTAATTAGCGACCATAGTCGTAACCGGAGATGAAGGCATGAAAAAACTTATCCAGGAAAAAGACCTGCCGGCTTTAATTAAAAGATTGAGGAGACATAAAAACC
>JAQUSF010000045.1:0-2846 GCA_028715215.1 Candidatus Zixiibacteriota bacterium | reverse complement strand
CTAACGGGGTATTTGATATTCTGCACCGCGGTCATGTCGATTACCTGACGAAAGCCCGAACTTTCGGGGATGTTTTAATAGTCGGCCTTAACAGCGATGCTTCAACCCGGCGTTTAAAAGGTGCCAACCGTCCGATTTTTTCTCAAAAAGACCGGGCGACGGTTTTACTGGCGTTAAAAGCGGTTGATTACGTGGTTATTTTTAAAGAAGATACTCCTGATAAAATAATTCAAAAAGTCAAGCCTGATATTCTGGTAAAAGGTGCTGATTATCAATTAGCCGATATTGCCGGGGCCGAATTTGTCACCAAAAGAGGCGGCAAAGTCCGCCGGGTCAGGCTGACTCGGGGACGTTCAACCTCAAAGACGATAAAAAAAATTCAGAACAGCCGTTAAGCCGTACAAGTAGTATCATATGGATGAGAAACTCTATAAAGTTAGTGCCAACACCAGAAATCTTGCCGAGCAGGGTTACTGGCCGGCGCGGGCGGCGGTTTGTATGGCGGAGGGATGGTATTCGAAAGCGGTGGAAATTTGCCTTGAAAATCTCCCGCACTATCCGCATCTGGTGTCAGGGTATGTAATTTATGCTCTGGCTCTTTATCTGGCCGGGCAGACCGAAAGCGCCACGGAACAATTTTATGAAGTTCTGGCTCGTGACCCGGATAATATCACGGCTCTTAAGTACCTGGGCGATATAAAATTTATGGCTGGAGACGAGATTGCGGCGATTGCCAACTACCATCGCATTTTTGAAATTGATCCGTACTGTCAGGGTTTGAAATGTGCCATAGTCTTGAAAAACCGCGAGACCACGAGGTCCATCACGATTAACAGGGGTGAGGAAAGCATTGAATTACAGAAAAAACAACCCTTGCGGTCGATTCCATTTTATACCGAAACTGTGGCCGATTTATATTTAGCCCAGGGGCATTCCCGTCTGGCGGAAGAGATATATGATTATTTAAACCACAACGGTGCCAATCCGCGCCTTCGTTATAAATTGACTCAAGCCAGGAATAAAATTAAAGAAAAGGAATAAAAAATGTCTGTAAAAAGAATTGCCGCCTTAAGGAAAAAAATCAAAGATGAAAATCTTGATGGATTTATTGTCTCGCACCTTGATCATGTCCGTTATCTTTCCGGATACACCGGTAGCAACGGCCTGCTGGTGATTGGCAGAAACACGGCTGATTTCTTCACCGATTTTCGTTATGCCGACCAGGCTCGAAAACAGGTTCAGGGCGCCCGGGTGCATATCAGTCCCAAGGGCGATTTAATAGGAATTCTTTCCGATTACCCGGATTTTAACAAAAAGAATCTTAAATACGGTTTTTCGGAAGAATATCTTAATGTCGCGGGGCGTAAAAAACTACAAAAGGTTTTACCTGAGGCGGTGTTTATAGAATCCGATAGCGTTCTGGCGGAACTGGGTTGGGTAAAAGAACCAGCGGAACTGGCCAGTATAAAGAAGGCGGTGGATATTTCGGATGTCGCCTTCGAACGCATCTTACAGTTGATTGCTCCGGGAAT
Organism: Candidatus Zixiibacteriota bacterium; assembly: GCA_028715215.1. GTDB lineage: Bacteria > Zixibacteria > MSB-5A5 > GN15 > FEB-12 > JAFGNW01. Next base: position 1,314 of record JAQUSF010000045.1, on the reverse strand, counting down.
CACCGAACGGGAACTGGCCGCAGAACTTGAATACCAGATGATGATGCTCGGGTCACAAAAACCGGCATTTGAAACTATTGTGGCATCGGGTTATCGTTCCGCTATGCCCCATGGGGTGGCTTCCGATAAAAAAATTAAAAAAGGTGATTTCGTGACTTTTGATTTCGGCGCTACGGTCAACGGTTATGTTTCCGATATGACCCGGACGGTGGTGGTGGGGAAAGCTTCTACCCGGCAGAAAAAGATTTACGATATTGTTTTAAAGGCTCAACTGGCGGGGATTAAGAAGGTAAAAGCGGGTATATCCGGTAAGGAAGTTGATCAGGTTTGTCGAAAAATAATTACAAAGGCCGGTTTTGGTAAAAATTTCGGGCATGGCACCGGTCACGGGATCGGTTATTTTATACATCTGGGACCGCGGGTATCTCACCTGTCTGATGATAAGTTAATGATTGACAATGTCATAACTATAGAGCCAGGCATTTATATTTCAGGCTGGGGCGGAGTAAGAATAGAAGATGATGTCGTGGTGACTAAAAATGGCTGTAAAGTATTGAACAAAGCCCAAAAAAAATTGTTGGAACTGTAATATCAAAACAGTATAATTTTTAATAAGCCTGAAAGTTATTATTAAACCATGCCGGTCAACCGGACATGGTGTCTGGTTGATTGAGGAATATATATGAACGAGAAATACATTAAGAAATTGATACGACTGGTGGAGGAATCGGATATAGATTCTCTGGAAGTATCCAGCTGGGGACGCCGGGTTAAGATTATTCATCGTGCTTCGGCAAATTCCAACGGTCATTCCAGCGGCAATCTTATATATACCAGCCATCCCGCTCCGGGAGCGGTAGCCGGGTCTCCGGCGGTGCCGATTTCAGCACCTACGGCAGCGCCAGCGGTATCGGTCGCCGAGACTCCGGCCGTCGACGAAACCAGTCGCTGGGTGGCTATCAAATCACCCATGGTGGGGACATTCTATGCGGCGCCGGCGCCAGATGCCCAGCCTTATGTTTCGCTGAATGAAAAAATCACCGCCGGGCAGGTTGTCTGTATTGTCGAGGCGATGAAACTGATGAATGAGATAGAATCCGAGGTATCCGGCCGGGTTGCAAAGATTATGGCGGAAAACGCCAAACCGGTCGAATTCGGTCAGGTTCTCTTTTATATTGACCCCCAGGGATAACCGACATTCGGGAAAGGGATTTCCATGAATTTAAAACAAATGCTGGTTGAAATGCTCAACCGCAAGGGTTCGGACCTTCATATCCGGGTCGGAGTACGACCGCACCGTCGGGTCAACGGCCG
>JAQUSF010000139.1 GCA_028715215.1 Candidatus Zixiibacteriota bacterium | reverse complement strand
GCACATACGCCGGGACGAAACCCGGATAGGCAAAAGCGATTTTCAGGCCGCCCGTTACCGCCTGGCCGCGCAGGTTGTTGCCGTAATCGAATACCACCGAACCGGCTTTCTGAAATTTCAGCATGGCGTCACAGTGCTTGACCATCGAATCATAGGCACGTTTAATATACGTCTTGGGATCTTTTTTGCGAAGTTTCACCGCTTCGGCAACCGTCAGACCTTCGGGTATGTAACCGTTCAGTTCATCGTGGGCCGAGGTCTGGTCGGTGACAATATCGGGGATAATACCCCGACGGAAAATTTCAAGAAAAATCTCGGCGGCATTACCCACCAGCCCTATCGAAATCGGTTTTCTATCGCGGGTGTGTTCTTTAATAAGCTTGATGGCTTTGTCCAGCTCTTTTACCTTGATGTCGCAGAAGCCGATTTTTAATCTTTTATTGATGCGGGCTTCATCGACCTCGACCACCAGTATGGAGGCCCCGGCCATGGTCCCGGCCAGAGGCTGGGCGCCGCCCATTCCTCCCATGCCGCCGGTTAAAATCCATTTGTCCGACAAATCGCCCTGGAAATGCTTTTCGGCAATGGCGGCGAACGTTTCATATGTACCCTGAATTATTCCCTGAGTGCCGATATAAATCCAGCTACCGGCGGTCATCTGCCCGAACATGATCAGGCCGAGTTTCTCCAGCTGGCGGAATTTTTCCCAGGTCGCCCAGCGTGGCACCAGGTGGGAGTTGGCAATGAGAACCCGGGGGGCATATTCATGCGTTTGAAAAATACCTGCCGGCTTACCCGACTGCACCAGCAGGGTTTCATCGTTTTCGAGAGTCTTGAGCGATTTAATGATAGCCGCATAACATTCCCAGTTGCGGGCTGCCTTACCGGTGCCGCCGTAAACAATCAATTCTTTCGGATTTTCACCCACCTCGGCGTCAAGATTGTTGTTAAGCATCCTCATGGCGGCTTCCTGATGCCACCCCTTGCAGATCAGTTTACGCCCCCTGGTGGCTTTAACGGCTTTAGGCTTCATTGGCAACTCCTCAGGTTATTTTATTAAAACACTCAGGTGAATATAAGAAGCCTTACAGGCCAAGTCAAATGAAGAGTTGAGGGATAAAAACGATGTCCGGACCTTACAAGCTGCGATTTATTAAACTTTATCAGGTAACGTTTTTTTTAAAGAACTTCCTGCTGACCATAAATAATACCTAAAGCTTTCTACACTTCAATGCTTTAAGTTTTAGCAGGGCATAACCCTTTAGTGTTTGTGCCTGTTTTATTAATTGATAGAACATAACTCTTTTCAGTCCAAGCAGGGCAGGAGCCTCCTTGTGCTCCTGCCTATTTTATTTTTTACTTTTTATGCCTGGCGTAAACATACCCGTAATCCACGTTGGAGGTTAAATTGAAATAGGCTAAACCGCTGAAGGGTTCTGCCCTACGTGAACTAGGCGGGGACAAGAACTGACGGAACATTTCAAATTCCGCTAGCTACCAGTACTATAAATATACTTAGAATACATTTCATTGTACCGCCCCCCGCTTAATGATATATAGGTTACCATTGGCGAAAAAGGCAATGTTTTTCCCGGCATGATCGTATTTCGGTGACTGGCAGCTTTTTATTCCGATAAGCGTATCAAGAATCGTAAATTGGTTGTCATAATAATTGAATATGCCAATCCTGTTAACAATATAATCAACCCCGTTGTCACATGATAACATAAATAATGCTTCCGGGATATTGGGATTTAATGCCTCTCGTCCTAAACCACACCCCAAAGTTCCTTCGGGATATTCTCCGATATAGGGGCTCAGGTCTATAATGGTTGAATCTGATAACCTGGTTATTAGTTTATTATTGAATATGTAGGCTCTATCAAATCTTTTAATTGTATCGGTGTATGACTTGGCAAAGGCGGATATGGAATCTTTCATATCCAGCCTGACAATATAAAGACCATTCGGGTTGGAACGATAAAAGTGATTATCAATCTCTGAAGATATGTTTTTATAACTGCTGGGAATTAAATGCGTTACCTTACCGTTTCCCACACCGGTAATATAATAGACATTTCCTTCCAGAGTCAAATAAGGACCTTCAAAACGTTGATCTTCGGGTCCTGGTCCATAACCAATTCTCTTCTGGAACTCAGCGAAAATCTCTTGTCCTCCAGTTTCAATATTAAAAATAACTATTTTGGATTTTGTCTGTCTATTTTCAGTTCTGTACATCGAAACAACTATTTCTTTTTCCGACAACCATTCCACACAATGTGGCCCCATATCAAGTTTTGCCACCTCTCTCTTATTCCCCATAGTGTCGGTCAACATCAGGTAACCGTTGGCGAAATACGATACCAGACTGTCATTCGCCGACCATTTGATGGGGTCATAGGTGGCTCTATTTAACGGACCGATTTCGATTACTTCTTTGATTTCATACTTGATGAAAGAATCAGCGCCTGACAGGTTTTGAAAACTTAAATTCTTTTCTTTAGTATCAGGTTCATTAGTGGGTAAATCCGTCTTTTTAACCTGATACATCTTACCGTCTTCACCTCTTTTCCAGACATAAGCGGTATCATCCAGGCCTTCATCTGGAGCATAGACTTTATTAGATTTACCTTTACGGTTTTCATATTCTTCTTTACTGATTACACTACCTTTTCCATCAGTATAGTAAGTAGTGTCATCACCCATAGGATCTATTGGACCACCTTCAGCAATACGACGCTCTTGAACAGTGATTATTTTATCCTCTCTATTGCGAAGTATGGTGCTTATAAATTGCCTGGGATCACTGTCAAATGTTTTAACAGTATCTTCTTCGACCACCCAATATATTCTGCCGCCATCTCTTTCTTTTATTTCTTTATTTATTATAAAAGATATGCCGGAGGTGTCATTTTCCGGAATTATCACTGGTAAATCAAAAATTGTAGCTACTGATTCTTGACCTGGTTTTGTTATACTCACAGGACCAAAGTAAGTCAAATTATAAGTTTCAATTATTTCCAGGATAATTTCTTCACATTTAAAATTGGGAGTGACAATTACTTGTAAATTTATTGCTCCCCCACTTATAGGATATGGATCTACCTTTTCAACTACATCAAAAAAAGGTGCTCTATCAAATGATGAGTTACTTTGCTCTGGTATAATTAAAAGTAATACTATCATCATTGTTAAGCTTAGTAATTTTGTGAACCTCATTGTGTCCCTTTCATTGTTTTATACCCTCAAAATTTACTTTTGGCTCAATCTTACAAAACTTTTCCCTGATGCTCTTTTTGCCATGACCGGGGATTTTTCACTGCCGGTGTGAAACCTCCAATCCTGATTCAGAATACTCTTTTCAGAAAAAGATTTCAAGTGATTTTATTGCATATACCCGATAAAATGGATGCTTTTATAAGGAATAAAGATGGACGGTCCACACCTTAGTATGGGATCCCTTTACCTGTGACAGCCTGCACAACCCGTTATAGACAGGTTAATCATTAAGCGTCAGGAACGGATTCCTGACGCCGCAACCAAATAAAAAGTCAGGTGTACCCGCTGAGGCAGGCACCTGACTTATGACTATCTTTCAATATATACTGCTGCTATTTCACCGCGATTTTTATCGGCTGACTGGTAAAAAACGTGATTTCCGTACCAGCCCCATGGAAGATATCCTGCTTGCCGGTTGCGGCGGATACACCCGTGCCAACAGCGGCACCGGCGGCGGCGCCGATTTCAGTACTTCCTTTCTTATCGATGGCCTTGCCGATAATGCCCCCGATAATTGCCCCGCCACCAATCATGGCAACCTCTCTGGCTGTATGCGAATCCTTTTTTTCCATAATCATGTCGGTAGCCACATCGATCCATTGTCCGTTTTTGTCCTGAATTGCGGTCAGACTGAAATTAAGTTCGGCAGGAGTTTTAAGACGTCCGGATTCAACAACTTTATCCAGTACTCCCTTCGCTTCGGCACCTTCAGCAAATAAAGTATTTCCGTTGATGATTACGGGTTGTAATAGTCTGGCGCGAAATTCCGCACCGGTCAGATGAACATCGGTATCAATTGAATCGATGAGAACGACACTAATTGCCGTACTGTCCGGAACCGTGACATAGGTAACTTTCTTTTCCACCGCTTTTGCCGCCGGTTTGTCATCCTTCTTCTCCACTGCTTTATCCGATGTTGAGGCATCCTGCTTTTCTTCTACTTTTGCAGTTGTTGAGTCCTCCTGCTTTTCAGTCGTGGTATCGGCGCCACATGATACAAGGAGGAGCACCAGAATGACTGACAATAAAAGATTCATTAATTTTAACATTTTAAACTCCCTTATTATATTGACAGTTTAACTAATTAAGAAAATAAAATATATATAGATGGTACTGTCAAGCGGAAAACAATAACGCCTTAATGACTGAATTTCAGAGACTGCTTTCGTTTTTCCATTATCAGATATGCCGCCATGTTACAAGTTTCATCCCTATTAACATATACCAGGACAGCCTGGTGCAAGAAAACATATGATATATAAATTTCGGACAACCGGTTTGTCTGTGAACAAAAATTTTTTCTCCTTACTTTTTTGTTGAATTTTTTTTAAACAGACGCATAATAGTTCATGGCCAGAATAACCAAAGTCCAGCCCGGAAGGCTGATATTGTCAATCATTTACTCGTCCCTTGACGCCCTGGCAGACGCTCTCGACATCATCGAAAGGCAGTTCGGCCGCGTCCAGTTCGAGACAGTCGATATTCCTTTTACCGACGAGGACCGGTACACCGAAGAAATGGGCAGCCCGCTGTACCGCCGTTTTTTCTCATTCGAACAACTGGTTGCCCGGGACAACCTTCCCCAGATAAAAAATCTCTGCTCCCGCATCGAGACCAATTTCGCCGATCGGGTTGATGATTATCTTTTTCGCACAGTCAACATCGACCCCGGTATTTTAACGCCGGACAACCTGGTAATTGCTTCACACCGCGAATATAATCACCGCCTCTACCTGACTAACGGGGTTTTTGCGGAAATCACCCTTATTTACGCCCGGGGCGAGTTCCGCCGCCTGCCCTGGACCAGCCCCAACTATTATGAAAAGGAAGCCATCGATTTTTTTACCCGGGTCCGCAATTCTTTTGAGCTGGTGATGGAAATGGCCGATACCCCGGCCGAGTAAAGCTTCGTGAAACCAGGTCTTTTTCCGTCAAACCCGGATTTCTCCTTACGTATAATATTTTTAACTTTATTTTACACCTGGTTATCAACAAATTGTTTTTAATAACCGCCGTTTTATAAAAAGACGGCTCTAATAAAGGAACCATATTTAAAATCAGGTTTAGAAAGAATAGTTATGGATAAGTTCGTGATAAACGGGGGCAAGGTTCTCAAAGGCAGTATCCGGGTTGACGGCTCCAAGAACGCCGCCCTGCCGATAATCGCCGGTTCTCTGCTGATTGACAAAGGCGACACGGTCCTGAAAAATATCCCTCCGCTCAGGGATATTTTCACCATCAAGAAAGTGCTGGAATACCTGGGTGCTCGAGTCGCTTATGACGACAAAACCCAGGTGATGGTCATCAATGCCGAAAACATCGTTCACAACACCGCCCCGTATGAACTCATGCGGCAGATGCGGGCATCATTTCTTGTTCTGGGACCACTGTTGGCGCGCCTGGGAGAAGCTAAAATATCCCTGCCCGGCGGGTGTTCGCTGGGTGCGCGACCGGTTGATTTTCATATTAAGGCTTTTGAGACCCTGGGCGCCAAAATCACCGAAAAAGCCGGTTATATAATCGCCAAAGGTAAACCGCTCAGCGGCAGTTCGGTCTATTTTGACCGTCCGTCCCATACCGGCACGGAAAACCTCCTGTTCGGTTCCGTTTTCGCCCGGGGGAAAACCCAGATTACCAATGCCGGTTGTGACCCGGAGATACTCGATGTGGCCAAGTTTCTTATTAAAGCCGGGGCCAAAATATACGGCGCCGGTACGCCCAACATTATCATTGAACCGGTTAAAAAACTGAAAGCCGTCGAATATACCGTCAGTTCCGACCGCCTGGTCGCCGGTACTTATATGATCGGTGCCGCCATCACCGGCGGTAAAATTGAGATAAAAGACATGCATCCCTATGAACTGACCATGCTCATCCACAAACTTCTGGAAATGGGCTGTGAAATAAAAACCACCCAGAAAAGTCTGACTGTCAAAGGTCCCAAGAAACTTCGACCCATAAACGTAACCACCTTTCCCTACCCCGGTTTTCCCACCGACCTTCAAGCCAGCATCATGGCCGCTACCAGTCTGGCTCAGGGGACCTCGCATATCTAGGATA
>JAQUSF010000044.1 GCA_028715215.1 Candidatus Zixiibacteriota bacterium | reverse complement strand
ACGGCCATGAGCCAGAATATCCAAAAAGTTAAAAACAAAAGTAACCATCGAGCCGTCAAAATAATCAGCCACCCGCTTGGTCAGCTCTTCCCCTTCAGTATTATTGAATATTTTCACATATTTTAACTGACCCGACAGTTTCACGCCCTGGGCTGTTAAACAGTCTTCAAGGAATTTATCTTCATAGCGATTAAGTGAACCTTCGTCCTGAACCCTGTAATTATCAGGGTAGCTTTTATTGATATCCTCAGGAAATTTGCCGGCAAAAAGAGCATTCCGGGCAAAAGGCGTAGCGCTGGGCAGGATGGAAAAATAGTAATGTCGCTGGATGTTGTAAAATTCCGCCAGAAGCGGCTCGACCATCATCCACTGGTCAAGACGCATACAATCCACCACCACGAACAGAACCTTTTTCTTTTCTTTTAAAAGCGGGATTATATAGCGGCCGGTCACATCCGGCGAAAGTACCGGGCGATGGTCGGAAAAAAGCCACCGGGTATATTCTTTCTCGATATACTTGGTAAATTCGTTATTCCATTCCTTTTTGGTGCCCTCATGCGTCTGGAAAAGACCCTCGTCATTGCTTTCATCCAGGTCCAGATCCCAGGAAGCAATAATCCGGGCGGCTTCATGCCAGTCCTCCGGTGCCAGGTCTCCGTACAGTTTCTGATTAAACCGGTTAATTTCAGATATATATCGTTTCATCAGGGAAGAGCCGATAATTTTCTTGGCGTCGAGTATCCGCTTGATAACCAGAAGAATCTGGGAGGGGATCACGGGTTTGACCAGATAGTCGTCAATCTTCTGCCCGATTGCTTCATCCATCAGGCTTTCCTCTTCCGACTTGGTCACCATTACGACCGGAAGGTGGGGACGGAGGTCTTTTATTTCCTCCAGAGTCGTCAGGCCGTCTTTACCGGGCATCATCTCATCGAGTAAAACCAGGTCGAAAACATCCTTTCCCACGGCTTCGACCGCATCATCACCCGACATGACCCCGGTTACTTCAAAACCTTTTTTCTGCAAAAACAAAATATGCGGTTTGAGGGAGTCGATTTCGTCATCAACCCAGAGAATTTTTTTTCTGACGGTATTTGGCGCCATTTCAGTCCTTATCTTTTTTTCTCCACCGGCAAAATTATTTCAAAAATCGTTTCACCGGGACGAGACATTTTAAGCCAGACCCGACCGACATGATATTCTTCGACAATTCGTTTTACCAAAGTCAGCCCAAGACCCCAGCCCCTTTTCTTGGTAGTAAAACCGGCCCGAAAGATTTTACGTGCCGCGGCATTGCTTATACCCCGGCCGTTATCTTTTAGTTCAATCACCACCCCCTTTTTATCATGAGAAAGACCAGTGGCGATTTCGACACGGCCGGCTTTGGAATCCACCGCCTCAAGGCTGTTTTTAACCATATTTTCCAGAACCCAGCTGAAAAGCTCAGGATTCAAAGGCACCGCTGGAATCTCTCCCGGTGTGAAATTTAACTGGATACCCTTGCCCTGGAACGGCAGACGTCGGCGGTAATATACAATTACTTCCCCCACCACCCGGTTCAAATCCGCCGTTTCGAGTTCCGGAATGGAGCCGATCATACTGAAGCGTTTGGCTACTTTCTGAAGCCGGGCAATATCCACCTGCATATTTTCCATGGTCTCGGTGAGGACTGACGGCTTTTCATCGATGCCTTCGGCGGTTTTCTTTTCAGCTTCAAGCATTTCCAGCCAGCCCATCAAAGACGATATCGGTGTTCCCAGCTGATGCGCGGTCTCCTTGGCCATACCCACCCAGATATGCCGTTCTTCACTGCGGCGGATATTTTGAAAACCGATTATTCCCACCAGCATGAAAGCCAGGACAATCCCAATTTCTATGAAAGGCATCATCTTCAACTGGTTGATGACTTCCGAGTCCCCGTAATAAAAATAGTTGACATAACCTTCACCGAAATAAAGAGGATATTCCCCGTTATTCTTCTGCATCCGCCCGACGATTTCTTTCAGTTTTAAACGCGTGCTGTGGGTGGTATCATCGGCGGTAATACCCCTAATATTGCGCCAGTATAGAGGTTCCTTGCGGTCATCGAGAACAATAATCGGAAAAGTTGCTTTGACGATAATTTCGTTGAAAATAAACTGAAGTTCGCTGCCGGAGGTCGGAGAATTGGCGGCCAGTTGCCAGAGCTGGACGTATTTCTCCACCTGGGCACGGGTATCTTCCTGAAGATGGTCAATAACGTTGAAAGTGTACCATATAAAAACCACTGCAATAACGACAATCCCGAACAACAGGAAAAATTTCAGGAAGGTGGATTTGCCGACATACAAATCCGACAGACTCCAGTTATATCTTTTCAATGCTGTCATTAACCTATTTTTGTCTCTCCTTTCAGGTATGGCCTGAGCACCTTGGGAATCGTAATGGTGCCGTCCTCGTTCTGATAGTTTTCGAGGATAGCCGGGATAAGGCGGGCCAGCGCCACCCCGGAACCGTTCATGGTATGGACAAAGCGGACTTTCTTTTCCTCGTCACGAAAACGACAGTTCATCCGCCGAGCCTGGAAATCCTCAAAAGTGGAAATGGAGGAAATCTCAAGATACTTGGCCACCCCGGCTGACCATATTTCTATATCATAGGTTTTACGCGAGGCAAAAGTCATATCACCGGTTGACAGCAAACTTACCCGATAAGGAATACCCAGGCCCTGAATAACTTTTTCAGCCTGTTTTACGAGGTTTTCGAATTCCTCATAAGAGTTTTCCGGCCTGACGATTTTAACCAGTTCGACTTTGTCAAACTGATGTACCCGAAGCAGGCCGCGGGTATCTTTTCCGGCCGCCCCGGCTTCGCGGCGAAAACACGGGGTATAGCCGACGAGGTACAGGGGCAGGATATCATGGCTGATTATTTCCTGACGGTAAATATTGGTGAACGGTACTTCGCCAGTGGGCACCAAATAAAGCCCGTCTCCTTCGGTCTTGTACATATCATCATCCATCTTGGGCAACTGGGCGGTTCCGAACATGGCCTCGGCGCTGACAATAAACGGCGCACAGATTTCTATAAAACCATCAGCCTGATGCATATCCAGCATGTAGTTTATTAAAGCCCGCTGAAGGCGGGCGCCGGCACCTTTTAATAGATAAAATCCGGAACCGGAAATACGGGCGGCGGCGGAAAGGTCCATAAGGTTCAGTTTCTCCCCGATTTCCCAGTGCGGCAAAACCTTAAAGCCGGGTTCTTTTATCTCTCCCCATTGACGCACGACAATATTGGCGGTTTCATCTGCCCCGACCGGCACCGATTCATGGGGAATATTCGGCACCCAGGCCAGTTCCTTATTTAATTCAGCATCAAGTTCCCTCAGCTGGTTATCCAGTTCCTGAATTTTATCTCCCAGCCGCCGCATATCTTCGATAATATCATCTGCCGGTTCACCGGTTTTTTTCTTGCGGGCAATTTCCGAAGTAACCCGGTTGCGTTCACTTTTTAATTGCTCTACCTCCCTTATAATCTCCCGGCGCCGGTTATCCAGTTCAATAATTAAATCAACACGGCATTTCTTTTCATTTTTCCTCTCCGCGGCTTTTTTGACCAGCTCGGGATTCTCTCTTATCAATTTCAAATCAAGCATTTATACTCCAAATATTAAAAACAAGGGCACCTTATTTCACCCGACAAAAGTCATTATAATTTAAACAATGGAGTTAGTCAAACCTGCAAAAAAATATTCCAAAAGTATGATTTTAAATATTCTTAAGGGAAACGCTTAGACCCGGATAAGTTAAAACTGAAAAATATATTTAAGATTTTGCTTGTGCTTTCCGAGAAAATCCATATATTATTTTACTTTTTTTGAAAAGGAGTTAATGCAGAATAATGGCTAAAAATTGTGAAATATGCGGGAAGAAACCGATTTACGGTAACAATATATCACACGCCCATAATATAACCAAAAGGCGCTGGAACCCGAACCTTCAAAGAGTCCGCGCTCTGGTTAATGGTGTGCCCAAAAGAATTACTGTCTGTACTTCCTGTCTTAAAGCCGGCAAGATTCTAAAGAACGTCAAGAACAGAAAAACCCGACCTGTCGCCACCGCCTGAACAGGTTTATAAATTAAATCCGGTAAAAAATTAAACCGCTTAAGAAAGCGGTTTTTTTTATGACCGATAGCAATAAAAAACCGCCGGGAGGGAGTAAAACCCGGCGGCAGTAAATGGCTATCCTATAGCAACAGGGGAGGTAGATTCCTATATTTTAAACAGTTTCAGAACACTGGCGCCTGATATGGCCGAGTAAGTCAGCATAGCCAGGGACGCCTGGGTTCTAATCATACTCCCTATAAAATTTGATACCTCCAGAGCATAATCGGTATCCCTTATCTGTGATTCCGCGGCATTTAAATTTTCCCGGGTTACTTCCAGGGAAGACAGCCGGCTCTTCAGGTCATTTTTCTGAGTAGTGGCCAGTTCAATCTGAACGCTGTCGATATCCCTGATTGCCTGGTCGATAGTGCTAATCGTTTCCGCAGCCGCTTCCGGACTGGAGAAATCAACCTTTTCAAGAGCGATGGCGGCCACCTCCGCCAGAGCTCTTTCCGAACCATCGAACATCGGCGAACCATTGTATTCAGCATTCGCTACCGTATCATTATAAGTTTCCACGAGACTCTCAGCCGCAACCGCCAGGGCATCCCTGGCTTCATCGCTGAGATAACCATCATTAGAAGCGGCTACGGCATGCTCGCGAATCTCCGTCAGGTATGAACGCAGACTGCTTACCGTGGAGGAAGCCGTTTCATACCGGTTGATGGAAGCCGACAGGTTTTCTATCTCCTGATTAAGACTGCCTATCTGCGAGCGCAACTTCTCTGAAATAACCAGACCGGCCGGGTCATCAGAAGCCCTGTTTATCCTTAAACCCGATGATAATTTTTCCATTGAGCCGAGCATGGTCGAAAAAGCAGTCTTGAAGCTGATTAAACTCATACCTGTACCGTACACTGAATTCAAGCCAATTCCCATCAGCCCTCCTTTACTTATAAAACCAGAGGATAACTTTACCTGACAAAACGCAACCTTCGTGCCATGACGCTAATAATCGTAAGTGCCCGTACGGCAACATATTATGATATCAAGGCGAATGTTTTCGAAAATTAGTTATGGTTTTTACCCCATAACATAAGGCGGCTTTAAAATATTAATAAAATATGCCGCCGGCAGGGTAGTTTGGCCGACGGCACTGTGGAGGAACGAAAAAATGTGAGCTTTTTATAACAGTTCTGTTAAATCCTTCAATTATCTTCCAGTCGTCTTATATAAGCCGGAATGGTGCGGTCGGCTTCGGTAAAAATCGGAACCCGGTGCCGTTCGCCATTGCCGCTACCTTGAATTCTCGATTCCCTGTTATCGTGATAATAACTGCCCGTGGCGGCTTTTTTATAACTGCTCGACGCCATCGCCGACGAGGCTTCGACAACATTCGCCTTGGGTCTTATAAGCACCTCATCGGGGAACAATGAAATGACTTTCCCCGGTTTGATGTCTTCGATTTTTTCTTCAACCGGTTTAACCTCGGCCCGCTCATTATGACCGAAACCGGTGGCGATAACGGTGACCCGCATTTTATTGGTCATAGTAGGGTCGATAACCGCCCCGAAAATAATATTGGCTTCCGAGCCGGCTTCCTCATAGATAAGAGAAGTGGCCGTGTTGACGTCGAACAGGGTCATATCTTCACCGCCGGTAACGTTGATTAGTACACCCCTGGCGCCGCTGATGGAAACATTTTCGAGAAGGGGCGAGGATATTGCCTCACGGGCGGCGTTGACCGCTTTATCATCGCCTTCACCGTAACCGGTACCCATGAGCGCTTCGCCCATTTCCTGCATGACCGTACGGACATCGGCAAAGTCGCAATTAATAAGACCGGGGATTGTGATTAAATCGGATATGCCCTTGGTAGCCTGGTGGAGGACTTCATCAGCCGTAGCGAACGCCTGCACCAGGGTGGTCTTCTTATCAACAATTTCCAAAAGACGTTCGTTAGGGATGGTTATCAGGGTATCCACCTTGGCTTTTAACTCATTCAGTCCCTCGTCGGCTTTTTGCATTCTCTTCATGCCTTCAAACCGGAACGGCCGGGTGACAATGGCAATTGTAAGCGCCCCGGTTGAACGGGCGATTTCGGCCAGTATCGGCGCCGCGCCGGTTCCGGTGCCGCCGCCCATGCCGGCCGTAATGAAAACCAGGTTGGGATGACCGAGCATCTCCAGTACTTCCTGCCGGCTTTCCTCGATGGATTTGCGGCCGACTTCAGGATTGGCGCCGGCACCGAGGCCGTTGGTAATCATATGCCCGATTTGTACTTTCTTCTCCGCCCGGTTCTGGTCGAGCACCTGGGCATCGGTGTTGATGGCGATAAATTCCACCCCCTTAAGGTCCGAGGCAATCATGCGATTGATGGCATTCCCGCCGCCTCCCCCGACACCGACCACTTTGATATTAGCGTACCCGATATAATCAGGTGAGAAATTGAACTGATGCTTGTTTTCACTCATAACTGTTCCTCCTTGAACTTTATTTTAAAATTGTCTTGTTATCCAATTCTCTATTCTTTTCAATAACCGTCCCAGACCGCCTCCCCGGGGACTGCTTACCGGTTCATGATTGAAACCATAAACCAGCAGACCGTGGGCAAGCGCATGGCGGACGGTGTTCAAATCGTCACTGGTATGTTCGATACCGTTGATGTGGCCGATACGGACCGGAATTTCAACCATCTGTTCGACCAGTTCCAGGCAACCCGGTAACAGGGAACCGCCCCCGGTGAGAACCATGCCCGCTGTGAAAAGGTCGCCATGCAATTCCTTTTTAAGTTCCCTCATTACCAGAGAGAGTATCTCTTCCATCCGGGGTTCGATTATCGAGGCAAGGACATTTCTCGATATTTCACGGTCCGGCCGTCCGGCCAGGCCCTGCACGGTTATCATTTCTTCCGGGTCAACCATTGACGCCAGGGCGGAACCGTAATTGATTTTCAACTGCTCGGCCTGGTCCACCGAGGTCCGCAGGCCGATAGCGATATCATTGGTGACATTTTTACCCCCCAGAGGAATCGCCGCCGTGTGTCTGATGGCACCTTCGGAAAATATGGCGATATTGGTAATGTCGCCGCCGATATCAAGGGTAATGACGCCGATGTCCTTCTCGTTTTCATCCAGAAGTACCTCGGCCAGAGCCAGGGCTTCTAAAACCATGTGGTCCACTCCCAGCCGGCAGCGTTCCAGGGCGCGGTAGATATTTTTAGCGGACGTTACCGAAGCGGTGACAATGTGCGCCTCGACCTCCAGCCTGACACCGGTCATCCCCACCGGGTCTTTGATGCCTGACTGGTCATCGACCGAAAAAACCTGCGGAATGACATGGATAATTTCCCGGTCGACGGGAATTGCCACGGTCTTGGCGGCTTCGATAGCCCGCTCCACGTCGGACGACGTTATCTCATTATCGGAACGGCCAACCGCCACCACCCCGTGGCTGTTAATGGAGCGGATATGTTCGCCGGCAATACCGACCGTCACGCGGTCAATCTCCACCCCGGACACGAGCTGGGCGTCGTCAACGGCTTTACGAATCGCCTTAACCGTTTTATCCATATTCACCACCACTCCCCGGCGTAATCCATCAGCCGGAGCCTGGCCGTGGCCGATGACATAAATACTCCCGTGCTCGTCCATTTCTCCCACCAGTGCTGAAATCTGCGTGGTGCCGATATCAAGAGCGGTGATGATGTTTTCATCCGCCATTTCAGCTGTTCTCCCTGACCGTAATTATCATATCCTCAAAACGCAAATCCACTACCGACGTGCTGTCCAGCCCGGCCTCGTAACTTTCCATAAAGCGTACAAAAACATTGAATTGTTCCAGAAACGCTTCCGCGGTGACTTTCAGCCGGAAAGGAAAGCCCGACACCGTCACCATTAAAAAATGCGCGGCTTCAAAATCGATTTCATCGACCAGACGGTACAGGTCAAGATGTCGACGGCGTAAATCTTCCAGCTGGGCAACCACGAGACCGACCCGATAATCATCGCACTCGGCGAACAGTTTTTTAACCGTCACGCTGGTCAGAAAGGGATGTTCCCAGTCGGATATTTTTTTATCAAGCCTTAGCACCCGGCCTTTTTCATCCAGCCCGTAAAGCCGACCGTTGTCCTTATCCACTGCAAAACAGACCGGTTCGAAATTATTGGTGGTAATAGAAAGCCTGTCCGGCAGGACATAGTCAATTTCGACCTGGCCTATATTTTTTCCGGCCAGAAGTTTATCCGCGAGCTCGTCCAGGGGTTGTTTGAAAACGGAATGACCGGCTTCGAGGGGATATTTTTTCTGCCAGTTGTCGACCTCCCGGCCATCCAGCACCACCCCTTCAAGGCGACAGATGCCGGTAAAGTTAACGACAACGGCCAGGGCCAGGCCGAGGGCGATAACCACCAGCATGATGACCTTAATTTTAACCGTCAGGAATTTCATAATTTTTGCAATCTGTTCATCACGAGACTTTTAATGTGCGTGATAGAACCGGCTCCGACCAGCAGGACCATATCGCCCGGCCGGGCTGTTTGAGCAATAGCCTCCACGGCGTTATCTTTTACGCCGACATAATTAAAATCTCCTTTACCCAGCCGAGCGGCCTCGTTTTTGATAAGCAGCGAGGTAACACCTTCGATGGGTTCTTCCCGGGCCGGGTAGATATCGGTCAGGATACACTTATCGGCGCGGGCGAGCACCTCGGCGAACTCATGGACGAAATACTGCGTGCGGCTGAACAGGTGCGGCTGGAACACGACGATAATCCGCCGGTTGTACCCCCGGGCGGTTGCCAGAGTGGCGGCCAGTTCCGTGGGATGATGGGCATAATCATCAACTACCATAATATTGTTTACCTCCCCGATAATTTCAAAACGGCGGCCGACCCCGCGAAATGCCCGCAGGGCTTCCGCAATTGTCACAAAGGGAATTTGCAGTTCATTGGCCACAGCAGTCGCGGCCAGGGCGTTGGCAACATTATGACGACCGGGGATATTCAAGATTATCTCTCCCAAAAGTTCACCCTGGTTATAAACGGAAAACAACGACCGCCCGCTTTCCAACCTGACGGCCACTGCCCGGTAATCGGCCTCGTCGGCAAAACCGAAAGTCCGGTAGGGACGGGTAATTTTCGGCTTCAACATCCTGAGATTGATATCATCGGCGGAGATGATCGCCGAGCCGAAGAACGGCACCCGGTTAATATATGATAAAAACGCCCCGAGCAGATCATCCATACCGTCATAGCAATCGAGATGGTCCGGTTCGATATTGAGGACCACCGCCATCGATGGAAACATGGCCAGGATGGAACGGTCGTACTCGTCCACCTCGGTAACCATGTAATCGCCGCTGCCGAGGCTGGCGCCGGTGCCGAGTTCGGCCACGATACCACCGACTATCAGGGTGGGATTGAGTTTGGCATGCTGCAAAATCCGTCCGACCATCGAGGTCGTAGTCGTTTTACCGTGCGTGCCGGCAACGCCGACAGCGAATTTGAGACGCATCAGTTCGCCAAGCATTTCCGCCCGCTTGATTACGGGAATACCTTTTCGCCGGGCCTCGACCACCTCGGGATTATTCTCACCCACCGCCGAAGAGATAATCAGCACGTCGGCATCCTCGATATTGGCCGCCCGGTGACCGGAGGCAATACTTATACCCAACGTCTGGAGGTACTCGGTAACTTCACTGGGGGTACTGTCCGAACCCCTGACCTGGTAGCCCAGGTTAAAAAGTATTTCCGCGATACCGGACATGCCTGCCCCGCCGATACCGACGAAATAAAGTTTTTTGAATCTTCCGAACATAAGCTTTTCAATTGCAAATCGTTTTACGCCAGTTGCTTCAACATCCGTTGTCAAACTATCCTTCCTGCCTTTCCTCCATGGAAATCAAGTTGATGATATCTTCGGCGATGATATCCACCGCCGGTTTCCGGTTTTTTGTCTGCTGTTCGATTGCCTGCCGCATCCGGTCGACCTCGCCGGATTCGAACAGCGCCACCGCCTTATCCAGCAGGCTGACCTGTGCCAGTTCCTTTTCGTCAAGGTTGACGGCGAACCCTTTACTGACAAAGACTTCGGCGTTCTGGCGTTGATGGTCGCCGGCGGCGAAAGGATAGGGCACCAGAAGCGAAGCCAGGCGGCAGGCTTCCAGCTCCGCCAGCGCCAGCGCCCCGGCCCGCGAGATAACCAGGTCCGCGGCGGCGTACACCAAAGCCATATTATTTTCAAAGGGAAAAAGGGAGTGTCGCTTGACCTTCTCACCCGCTGATGCGATTACCTCCGTGTAATCCCTTTTTCCCGTTTGCCACAATAACTGATATTTTTCCGGCAGGGGCTGACGTTCCAGGCCGGCCAGGACGGCGCGGTTAAGCGCCCGGGCACCCTGGGACCCGCCGAGCACCAGGATGGTTTTCCGGGCCGGGTCAAGGTGAAATTTTTTCAAAGCTTCCGCCCGGTCGCCGCTGGTGAGAGACGGCCGCACCGGGTTGCCCGTTACCATGACGGGCGCCGAAGTTTTCAGGTATGTGCGGGCTTTTTCAAATCCGAGGTATATTTTATTTACTTTCGGCGCCAGTTTCCGGGTGGTTATACCCGGGAAAGAATTCTGTTCCTGAATCACGGCGGTGATTTTCTTTCTTACCGCCATCCTGAGGACCGGCCAGGCGACATAGCCGCCGGTGCCAATAACGATATGCGGAGCGAACTTATTCAGAAGCGACGACGCTTTCATAAGGGCACCGGCCAGTAGCAACGGCACCAGCAGATTAACCGGCGTCAGGCGACGAACCAGGCCGCGGACATTGATAAGTTGCAGGGGATAACCAAGGCTATCGCGGACACGATATTCCAGGCCGCGTCTGGTGCCGACAAAGATTATCTCAACCCGGCTTTTTCCCTGAAGCATTTCCGAAACGCGGTCGGCAATCGCTACGGCCGGATACAGGTGTCCGCCGGTGCCTCCCCCGGCAAAAACAAGCCGCGCTGTTTTGGGAGGGGGCATCATTTCACCGCCCTCCCGGATAAATTTAACAAAACCCCAACTGCCGCACTGGACATCAAAAGCGAGGACCCGCCATAGGAGAGAAACGGCAGGGGCAAACCGGTGACAGGTAATAAACCGGTGACCACACCAAGGTTAATGGCGATATTTACAAACAGCGACCAGGTCATGCCGGAAGCCAGCAGAAAACCAAAGCGGTCAGGCTGTGCCGCGGCAATTTTAAAACCCCGGTGCATGATAAAGAAAAAACCGCTCAGAAGTACCAGCAATCCGATAAAACCGATTTCCTCGCCGATACCGGCGAATATGAAATCAGTATGAGGGTAAGGTAAAAAGAATAATTTCTGACGACCATCACCCAGCCCGGTACCCAGAAGACCGCCCGACCCCAGAGTCAGAACCGCTTGTTTGAGCTGATAACTGCCCTGAAGCGGGTCTTCCACCGATTGCAGATAGTTGATAATGCGAGCCTTCTTATATCCTAAAACAAAAACGACCGTTAACGCCAAAGTGATTTGCGGTACAAGAGCGAGCATGAGATGTTTCATTCTCGCCCCGGCAAGAAAGAATATACCCAGAGTGGTAAGGAAAATTACAATCGTGCTGCCAAGGTCAGGTTCCAGTAATATCAAACCCAGCCCCAGACCAAGCAGAGGAAGATACGGAATCAGCAGTTGTTTGAGATTCGTGATATTCCTTTTGGGATTGGACAGCGAAAAAGCCAGGTAACAAATCATCAAAAATTTGAATATCTCCGAAGGTTGCACGGTAACAGGACCGAGCACGAGCCAGCGATGAGCGCCGTTGCGGATCGGCATAAAAAAGACCACCACCAGCAAAACCAGGGTCAGAAGTAAAGCCGGGGCGGAATAGATGGTCAGTTTCTTCAGGTCCACCCTTAAGATGACATAGATAACCGCCAGCGACATTAGCGCCCAGAGAAACTGGTGGCTGAAATAATAAAGATGCGAACCATTGCGGCTTTCGGCTATGATGGACGAAGTCGAATACACCATCACCAGTCCCACCAGCAGGATGAACAGGTAACAGAAAAAGAGTTTTTCGTCAAATTGTTCTTTAGTTCTGAAGGTTTTCATCTTTCTTCTTGTTTTTCCTCAGGGACTCAACCATGGCTTTAAAGACTTTGCCGCGATGTTCAAAATTTTCGAACATATCGAAACTGGCGCAACCGGGTGAGAGCAGTACCGTTTCACCCGGTAAAGCCATTTCAAAACAGCGGTGCACAGCCTCCTCGAGGGAATCGGCAAACTGGGTCGGAAAAGTCTGGCCCAGACAGTTGAATATTTTCTCCCGGGCTTCACCGATAGCCAGGATCCCTTTAATCCGCCCCCGGCCGAAATGGCTTATCGGGTCATAACCGGCACCTTTGTCGCGGCCGCCCAGAATCAGGTAAACCGGCTGCGACATCGCTTTTAACGCCACGCAGACCGAATCGACATTGGTTGCCTTCGAATCGTTTATAAAAGTCACCCCGGCCACCGTGCCTGCCTTTTCCAGGCGATGTTCCACTCCTGGAAACTCTTTAAGAACTTTCTGCATCACTTCGGGAGCAATAGCAAATAACCGAGCCATGGCGACAGCAGCGGCGGCATTTTGAAGGTTGTGTTCACCGGGGATATTGATATCTGCAGTTTTGATAACCATCACCGGCTCGTTCTCATAGTTACTCCATAACCAGCCGTCCCTGACAAAAGTCCGGGCGTTTTCATCAGGCTGAATCGAAAATTTCAGAACTTTCGCCCGGGTGCTGATTTGGGCGACTCTTATTTCCGGGTCATCATGATTTAATAACAAAAAGTCTCCAGCGGTCTGGTTCTCCGTAACGCGGTACTTCAACTGTTTATAAGCTTCAAAACTGCCGTGACGATCAATATGGTCCGGGGTAAGGTTCAATATGGCGGCAATATGCGGCTGAAAATTTTCCATGGCTTCCAGCTGAAAAGTCGAAACTTCGACCACGGCGACACCCTTTTCGGTAACTTTATCAGCGATATCGGCAAAGGGTTGACCGATATTTCCGCAGACGAAAGTCTCAAAACCGGCGGCTTTGAAAATCTCGCCGACCAGGGTGGTGGTGGTGGTCTTGCCGTTGGAACCGGTAATGGCAATGATGCGCCCGCGACATATCCAGAAGGCAAATTCGAGTTCGGAGAAAATCGGAAGACCTCGTTGGCGGGCTTTAACGAGAATATCTATATGCGGCGGCACGCCCGGAGAGACAATCAAAAAGTCGCGGGTTAACAGTTGTTCCGTATGGCCCCCGGTTTCGAAAGGAATCTCTTCACGTTTTAAAATTTCCACCTGGCGGGCCAGCAGTTCTTCCCGGGCCGAGTCGGAAATAAAGGGCAGACCGCCGAACCTTTTGGCCAGCAGAGCCGCTGCCAGTCCGGAACGCGCCATTCCGATTATCCCGATTTTCCGACCTTTAATTTTTTCTTCGACCGTCATCGTATTTTTAAAGTAGCCAGGGTTAACAGGGCGCACAGCGCGCCAAGAATCCAGAACCGCACCACCACCTTGGCTTCCGGCCAACCTTTCAGCTCAAAATGATGATGTAACGGCGCCATCTTGAAGACTCTCTTACCGCCCCGATATTTATATGACAGAACCTGGATAATCACCGACAGCACTTCGATAACGAAAACCCCGCCGACAATCACCAGGAGCAGTTCTTTTTTAATCATTATGGCGATTGCCCCCAGCGCTCCCCCAAGCGCCAGCGACCCGGTATCGCCCATGAACACTTCCGCCGGGTTGGAATTGAACCACAGAAATCCCAGGACGGAACCCAGGGCCGCCCCGCAGTATATGGCCAGTTCCCCGCAGCCGGGGAAATATTCAATCTGAAGATAACTCGAGAAATCCAGCCGTCCCGAAACATAAACAAATCCCGTAAAAGCCAGAAAACATATACCGCATAAACCTATCGCCAGTCCGTCAAGACCGTCGGTGAGGTTGACGGCATTGGAGGAACTGGTTATCACCAGCACCACGAAGGGGATATAAAAAATACCCAGGTTGAGAACATAATTTTTGAAAAAGGGAATATTGGTCATACCGTTGTATTGCCCTCCCGGAGCCATATACTGCAGGCAGAGGGCAAAGACCAGTCCCAGGATAATCTGGCCGATCAGTTTTTTACGGGCGACCAGCCCTCGGCGCTGGTCCTTAATGGCTTTGAGATAATCGTCCATGAAACCGATTATCCCCAGCCAGACGGTGACCAGCAAAAGCGAAAGGATATAGAAATTGTCAAGTCGTGCCCAAAGAAGCGTGGGAATGATGATACCGGCCAGAATGATCAGGCCGCCCATTGTCGGCGTACCTTCCTTTTTCTTGTGGCTGGAAGGACCTTCCAGGCGGATGTTTTCCCGCACGTTATATTTCCTGAGCAGACGGATAAAAAAAGGCCCCAGGAAAAGACAGATTATTATAGCCGTGACAGTGGCGCCGGCGGTTCGGAACGTTATATACCGAAAGATATTAAAACCGGATACATATTCGGTCAGCGGCAGTAAAAGATGATACAACATCAGTTATTCCTTCCCTTTTCACGCCAGGTATCCATAATCAATTCCAGGCCGATGCCTCTTGAACCCTTGATATAGACAAGGTCACCGGAACGGAAATTTTTAACCATTTTTTCAGCACAGCTTCGGGCATCGGTGAAATACCAGATTTTATCCAAATCAAGGCTCGCTTTAACCAGTTCTTCCATGATGAACTTTGACAGCGGTCCGACCAGCGCCACCAGGTCAAATGTCTGCAGAGCCAGCAACTGACCGGTTTCACGGTGCCAGCGCTCTTCTTCCCGGCCCAGTTCCAGCATATCGCCGAGGATAATCAGGCGCCGCTGTTCCGAAAATTGTTCGGCAAATGAGCTCAAGCCGGCTTTGACCGATTCGGGATTGGCGTTATAACAATCGGAGATGAAAGTCACCCCGTGAATATTGACAAACTGACCCCGCATCGGCTCCGTCTGGAATGTAATCGACCGGGTGTCAACGTTATTAAAATTGTACCCGGCCGTTCTGACCGCTGCGTACGCCGCCAAGAAATTATATATCTGGTATCTGCCGAAAAACGGCAGTTCAAAAGTCAGGTTGTCAACCGTAACCCGGAAGCCCCGGTCAAGCTGTTCGATTTTCCGGGGTTTGAAATCCGCCTTGCCCTCAAGACCGAAAGTCACGAAATCCTTTTTTATCTTTTTCGTTTCCCGGCAGAGCACTTCGCTGTCACCGTTAATAATCACCGGGGTATCGGGGGCGGCTTCTTTTACCAGTTCCAGTTTCGCCCGGGCAACACCCGTTACCGAACCGAGGGTTTCAAGATGGGTGGGGCCGACATTGGTGATGATAATTAAATCCGGACGGACAATCCGCGCCAGGCGGGTCATTTCCCCGGGAATGGAAATTCCCAGTTCGAGCACTGCCGCCCTGGTCGTATGCGGCATGGCAAAAATCGACAGGGGCAGTCCATACAGGTTATTCAGGTTGCCCGGCGAACGATATACTTCCGATTCAACCGCCCGGAGCAAATAGTAAATTAATTCCTTGGTAGTGGTTTTACCGTTAGAACCGGTGATGACAAAATAACGGGCGGCCACCGTATGGCGATAATGGACAGCCAGAGCCAGCATGGCCTCATGGCTGTTTGTGACCGCTACAACCATGGTTCGCCCTGATATCATTTCGATTTGAGGATAGACCTTTTCAACCACTACGCCCGAGGCTCCTTTTTGCAGAGCCTGGAGGATATAATCATGACCGTCGTGGTTTTCTCCTCTCAGGGCAAAAAACAGTTCTCCCGGCTTAAGAGTACGACTGTCTATCGAAACACCGTTCAAATTTGATTCGACACCGGACTTGCTGTACAGCTTACCGTCGATTAATCGGGCCAGTTGGCTGAAACTCAAACTAATCAATTCTCCTCGTCAGTAGGCGACTGTTTAAATCCCCTTTCCGCCAGGACTTCGGCGGCCACTTGCATATCACTAAAGGGGTGCCGGACCCCTTTTATTTCCTGGTAATTTTCCGCGCCCTTGCCGGCCAGCAGGACGACATCACCCGCTTTAGCCATTTTCAGAATATGCCCGATGGCTTCCCGGCGGTCGGGCCTGATTTCATAATTATTTCCCTGCAACGCAGGTTTGATATCTTCGATTATTGCCAGGGGATCCTCACTGCGGGGATTATCTGACGTAACCACGACATAATCGGCATTCTCCAAGGCTGCCTGGCCCATGAGCGGGCGCTTTCCTCTGTCGCGGTCACCCCCGCAACCGAACAACAAAAGCATCCGGCCTTTCTTGAATTCCCCTGCCGCTTCGCACAGCCGTTCAATCGCGTCCGGGGTATGAGCATAATCGACATAAACACTGAACGGCTGGCCGGCATTGAGCGGGTTAAAACGTCCCGGAACAGGCCGGGCGGCTTCCAGGCCGGTTACCACGTTGTCAATGTCCACGCCGGCCGCCAGACCGCCGGAAGCCGCCGCTAGAGCATTCATCAGGTTAAAACGACCCGGCAGTTTCAGATGGACTGTTCTTGTTCCCATGGGCGACACCAGGTTGAAAAGAGTGCCGTGCGGCTCGAATTCATAACTGCTACAGTAAACATCGGCCTGGTCGTTCTCCAGCGAATAACTGATATAAGCTGAATTCAATTCGCCAAAAAGAACCCGGAATTCCGGAACATCGAGATTGATAACCGCATAGCCTGCGGGTCCATTCAGCTTCTTTAACAGCAAGGCCTTGGTACGCAGGTAATCATTCATATCCTTATGAAAATCCAGGTGGTCGCGGGTCAGGTTAGTATAAACCGCCACCGTAAACTTGATATGGTCCACTCGATTCAGCGCCAGGGCGTGCGAAGATACTTCGATTACGGCGTTGACACAATAATTGCTTTTCATGAGAAATAAAAGCCGCTGCATATCGAGTGATTCGGGAGTGGTTCGCTCGGCCGGGAATTTGTCCCGGCCGGTATCATAGACCAGCGAGGTAACCAGGCCGGTGATTTTCTGACGGGCTTCCAGTATCTTCTTCAACATAAAACAGGTCGTAGTCTTGCCGTTGGTCCCCGTCACCCCGATAACTTTTAACTTCAATCCGGGGTAACCGTAGAAACGGGCGGAAACTTCCGCCATCGCCCGGCGGATATTTTTCACGGCTACATGATTGGCCACGTGCTCACAATGGGACCGCTCGCCCATCACCGCAACGGCTCCGTTGGCCACCGCCTGCTCAACATAATCATAGCCGTCGACTTTGAAACCTTTGACGGCGAAGAAAAGAGCATTCTTTTTTACCAGGCGGGAATCATAATCGATATTCTCAATCATCACCTCACCGTCTCCGCGTAATTCAGCTTCAGGGATACCTTGTATCAATTCCTTCAGAGTAATACGTCACTCTCCTAACAAGGCCGGCATTTAAGGCGGCAACTGGTATTATCGTTGATGTTTTCACCCGGTCTGACGGACTGATTCACCACGCGGCCGTTTCCCTCGATGGTATAATTGACCCCCAGATAGTTCAGCAGGGCTGCCGCTTTCCTTACTGTCAGGCCGGTTAAATCCGCCATCACGAACTCATTTTTTTTATTCGGCGAGGCAACCATCACCAGCACTTCATCCGTTTCAAAGAGGATTCTATCAGCGGGGGGAAACTGCCAGACCACCGTCCCCTCAGCGGCAGTACCTCTCAGTTTCACCCCCTTCTGTTCAGCTATATCTTTTACCTGCCGAATATCACGTCCGATAAAATCCGGAACCTTGAAGGTTTTATCCAGGCGATGAGTATTTTCGACGAGCAGACGTTCAGGAGTAATAAACTGATCGGGATTCAAGACCGTGTATCTTTCGGCGATGCGGCGAAAAGCAGGTCCAGCCGTGTAACCGCCATAGGTAACCGGGTGCGGAGCTTCGCAGACAACCACTCCGGCTACTACCGGTCTTTCATAGGGGAAAAAGCCGGCAAAACTGGCAATGAACTTATTTTTAAAATAGCGCCGGTTTTCGAGGTCGGGGATTTCCGCCGTACCGGTTTTACCGGCGATAGTAACGACCTTGGAATTAACCGGCTTGGCGGTACCGTCAACAACCACCCCCCTTAAGAAGGCTTTCAGAGAATCCGTCGAACCGGCTTTCATCGCCCGTCCGATAAGGTCTTTCACCGGTCGTCCGACAACATAACCGTTTTCGTCGACATGTCCCAAGAGCAGTTTCGGGCGCAGCAGCTCCCCGCCATTGGCAATAGCCGCAAAACCGGCGGCCAGCTGTAAGCTGTTTACGGCTACCGAATGACCCATTGCCAGAGCGGCAATGTTGTAAGGTGAGAAGGTTTTGGGCGGCATAAGTTGGCCGGAAGTCTCTCCCGGTAAACCGCAGCGAAGTTTCTGACCGATGCCGAACCGCTTATAAGACTCGAAAAGTTTTTCGCCGCCATAAGCCACAGCCAGTTTGGCAATGCCGATATTACTGGATAACTCGATAATTTTACGGAAATTAAGCCAGCCCAGCTCTTTGTCATCGTGAAGGGTGCGCCGCCCGATTTTATACTGACCGTTTTCACAAAAGATGGAATCATCAAAGTCAACCTTTCCGCCCTCCAGAAGACCCGCGGCCGTAAAGGCTTTGAACACCGACCCGGGTTCAAACTGGTCGGTGATGGCGCGCAGTTTGGTGGGTTTGTCACGGTTGTTTTCATTCGGGTCATAATGTGCCATAGCCAGGATATCGCCGCTGTTGCAGTCGAGGAAAACGGCCATGGCCGAAGCCGCGTTATACTTCTGAACCGCCAGCATCAGTTCTTCCTCGACTATTTCCTGAAGCCGCCAGTCAACAGCCAGGACCGGGGATTGCCCCGGGACCGGTTTGACCAGGGCGGATTCTTTGACGCGAAAAACATTGCGTAAACCATCCCGGCGAATATCCGCCCAGCCCTGCTGACCGGCCAGCATCGAATCAAAGGCCAATTCAAAACCCGACTGCCCCCGATTATCGATATCCGTAAAACCTAATATTTGTTTACCCACCGGGCCAAAGGGGTACTCCCGCTGGCTCTCGTAGCGGAGATACAGGCCCGGTGGTACACTGTCGGCGACAACTCTTTTTTCCAGGGACTCACTTAAACATCTTTTAATATAACGGAATTTCCGAACTTCAAGCTCATACCGGGAACGAGCCGTGCCCGGCTTCAAATCGAACAAATCATCGAGATATGCCGCTACCTGCTTCAGTTCCTTCTTATCATCAGGGTAAGCATACAGGGTAGCCTGGAAAACATTCTTGGCCACCAGCTGTCCGTTGCGGTCGTAAATCACACCCCTTTCGGCGGGAATGGCTACTTTACCCGACGACTGCCGCTCGACAATTTGACTGTAAGTTTTGGAAAGGAATATTTGAATATGTACCAGGCGCAGGGTAACAACGGTAAAAAAACATGACACTAAAACGAACAGCACCCCCAGGCGCACTCTCTCCCGTTTGGTTCTTTTCATCTCTTTCCGACCTTGGTTGTCACCGAGTCAAATTTAATCCCCTCCAGTTCACCGGCTCGGGCACTGTTGCCGGTCAAAACCGGTACATGGCGGGCGACTCTTTTTATGGAAGCCATTATAGCCGTCAACTCATCACCCCCGGCAGGCAGCGGCTCTTGTTTTTCCTTTACCAGGGTAAACAGACGGTTGGCCGATATCGCCTTCAGACCCAGGGAGTCGCCGGAATAAGCTTCGATGCGCGACGCCATACTCAGGGCGGCTATCTCCGACCGGACTTTTTTATAAGCATCCGTCAGGCTGACATTTTCGGCTTTTAAACGAGAGACTTCCTTGACCAGCTTGATAACATGAACCCGCTGCCAGATATGTACGCAACCAATAACCAGCAATACCGCAACCAGGACCACAACGGGAAAATAACGGTGGGCGCGTATCCGGTTGAAAATAAACGACCGCAGTTCCAGGGTTTCTTTGTATTTGCGTACCGACTTGGCCGTTATCATATCTTCTCCGCCACTCTTAAACGGGCAGAACGAGCCCGGGAGTTTTTTTCAATTTCACTTTTTTGAGGAGTGACCGGCTTTTTAGTCAGGATTCTAAGGCTCGGCTTTTGCCCGCAGACACATTGCGGTAAATGCGGCGGACAAACACAACCGCGGGCCGCCTGCTGAAAAAAGTTTTTGACCGTCCTGTCTTCAAGGGAATGATAAGAAATGACCGCCAGCCTCCCGCCCGGTCGCAAAAGCGTCACCGCCGCCGGTAATACTTTCTGAAGCTCTTCCAGCTCCCGGTTAACCGCCATGCGCAGCGCCTGAAATACGCGGGCCAGCGATTTTATCTGATAAGGAGGTCTGACGACTTCCAGAACTATTTCCCTGAGTTGCGCGGTGGTGAGGATCATCTTTTTCTGTCTTTCCCTGACTACTGCTCTGGCGATTTTAGAAGCCAGCTTTTCTTCACCAAAGGTCTTAAAGAGTTTACCGAGTTCCCTCTCATCCAGTATATTTATTAAATCCGCAGCCGTTGTGCCGGTTTCGGTATCGAAACGCATATCAAGGGGACCGTCGCTTTGAAAGGAGAAACCGCGCTCACCTTCGTCAACCTGCCGGGAGGATAATCCCAGGTCCAGAAAAATGCCATCGAACGTCTTCTCCTCAAATTGTGCGACCACCCCGGCGATATCACCAAAAGCGGCTTTGATAACTTTTTTAAACTGAAGAAATCCCGCGAGGGCTCTCTCCACCCACTGTACCGCCGCCGGGTCCCGGTCAACCGCATAAAGACCGGCTTTTTCATCAAGCACCTCAGCCAGAGCCTTCAAATGACCGCCGCCACCGGCGGTCAAGTCGAGATAGGTACCGTCAACTTTCGTGACCAGTAAACCGACTACCTCGGTTACCATAACCGGCAGGTGGTAAACCTCACGGCCCGGTCTGTTCATGACCCGATAACAGTCTCTCGGCAGTATCCTCGTAACTCCCCGCCGACTGCTCCATGATGTATTCGAAAAGGTCGGGGTTCCAGATTTCAATCCAGCGATTGAGTCCGATTATCAACAAATCCTTTTTAAGCCTGGCATCTTTTATCAGGTGCGAGGGGATTAAAATCCGGCCGTTTTTATCGGGAGTAACGACTGCCGCTGCCGAATAAAAGCGGCGACTGAAAAAACGAAAATCTTTTTGAGTAAAACTGAGAGAGGAAAGACGACGCTGTATCTCTTCCCATTCATTCTCCGGATATATGCTCAAACAACCTTCCAGCCCCTTGGTAAGTATCAGGTCGCCTTCGAGAAGATTTTTCTGGGAAGGACCGACGACGGCACGAAGTTTGGCGGGAAGAGCAAAGCGACCCTTCTCATCCATTGTCGTCTGATAGCGGCCAATTAAACCGGTCAAAGAAGCATCCTCCACATCTTTCCATATCTACCCAAAAACTACCTTAATTTTCATTTTTTTTCCACAAGAGTCAAGAAGTTTTTTGAGAAAAAATAAAAAAAATTACACTGCTAACTCCAACTATTTCAATGAATAATGAAAGAATAACTTTATGCTTTTTTTAACCTTTTGAATGATACACAATCATCTTTCATAGACTATTTCTGTCGATCAGTTCATATTTATAATAACCCATATTATATTGACTTATCTCCACAACTTTTTAAATTTTTAAAAATTCACCGCCTAAAAACTCCTCATTTATCCTACTAATCCATTGTTAATCAATAAAATAGAATGTTTTAAAGACAACTTTTAAACCATCCGTACGGCAGTCTTCTTGCCCTTTAAAGCCGGGATTCAGCTTGAAACGAAAGGTTATATGAAACGTTATAGATACATTTGGCTGACCGCCTGGTTT
Organism: Candidatus Zixiibacteriota bacterium; assembly: GCA_028715215.1. Classification (GTDB taxonomy): domain Bacteria; phylum Zixibacteria; class MSB-5A5; order GN15; family FEB-12; genus JAFGNW01. Next base: position 2,899 of record JAQUSF010000044.1, on the reverse strand, counting down.
TTGACAGCTGTCGCCTATGCCGACGATACTTCCACTATTGTCTTCTCCCCTGAAAAAATAACGGTCGATTATAACCGGTTAGAAGTAACCTGTGAGAATTATCAGCCGGTGGCGGTGGGGATGAAGGTCACGCTTGCCGGCCGGAATTACCTGGTAGCCTTAAAAGAAGACGAAAAGAGCGATTATTTACATTACCGGTCAGAAAATTCTTGTCCGGCAGGCAGATTTGAAGCTGCCGATATTTTCCTCGACCGGGTTACTTCGGCACTGGAAGAAACCTTTTATCCAATCACTCGCGCGACCTTGAGCCCGGCCGGGTTCGCACCCGTCATGGTAACAGGTGAACTTTCTTACAGGGATACGCGTTATGCCCGGCTCGTGCTTTTCCCGGTAACCGTGGACAGTCTGGGCCATCTTACCTTCCATAGGGAAATAAAAATATATGTTGGAAATAGAGCAGTCGGCGTCGAACAATTATTACCTGAAAGCGAGGTAAACATATCAGTACCAGACAGGCAGAATAAAGCATCGTGTCAAAATTCACTTTCCGAAAATGTCTCTTACCTTATCATCACCTGTCCGGCATTAGCCGCATCGTTTGCACCTTTAGCCGACTACAAAAACGCCACGGGGTACCGCACCCGCGTTATTACGACCGACGAGGTTCTTTCGGCTTACAGCGGTCGTGACGATGCTGAAAAACTTCGCGAATATCTCAAGGTTTTCCATGCCCAGGGCGGCCGATATGTTCTTCTGGGCGGCGACGAGACCAACCTGCCCGTACGTTATGCATATCATTACCGGACCGACGAACTTCTGTCCACAGGTCAATTGCAGATTTGCGACCTGTACTTTGCCGACCTGACCGGAGAGTGGGATGTTGACAGCGACGGAGTCTGGGGGGAACAGTACGACGATAATCCCGATCTGGAACCGGAGTTGTATGTGGGACGGCTCCCGTTCTCCGATACCACAGAAGTTATGAATTACACCGATAATCTGATACGCTATGAAACTCAGCCCGGCTCCGAAGACCGGTCGTACCTGGTGAGAACATTCTTTTTCTCTTCGGACCAGATGCGCGATTACAGCGGCGGCGGTCAGCATGGCCGGGTGGCGACGCATTTTCCGGGGAATTTCGAAATCGACACGACCGGCGGGGTGGAACTGGCTAGCGGTAACGACCCTGATCCGACCAACCTTCTGCCCGAAGAAGTGGACGACATCGTAAAGGAAGGTTTCGGTATTGTAAATATCATCGCTCATGGCCGCAGCGATGGTTTCGTCGTTCGCTCCACCGGCTACAACGAATGGCCGAAAAATTATTTTCTGAGTGCCCCGCAGGCAAGCGGTCACGGTTCCTTGGACTCGATGCTGGCACCTGATAAACCGTCTTTCTACTACTCCATCGCCTGCAACACCGGGGCATTTGATTTCGACCAACCCAGCTATGCCCACAATACCAATATGAGCCAGTATCTTTTGTCCCGCAAGGGCGGGGCGGTGGCTCTTATCGCTCAATCACGCTGGGGCTGGGTGGGCAGCAGTTACCTGTTACAGCAGGTATTTTTCGATTCCCTCTTCGCTCATCCGGACAGACCGGCTATCGAAGCCATGCAGGCTTCCAAGCGGGTATATTATTACTACCGTGATTTGATCCTGGGACAGAACTTTTACGGCGACCCCTCGTTGAAAATTTACTCCGCTGTCCCGAAAAAATTAGACCTTCTCCTTGATAAAACAGATGAGCGGGCCATGACCGTAATCGTTACTTCCGCTAATTTGCCGGTCCCCGACTGCCGGGTAATTGTCGTCGAAGATACCACTGTTGCCGGCGATTATTTAACCGATAATGACGGTCGCGTTACCCTTGTCAACTCTCTTGACCCTGAAAAAATATATACCATATCCGCTTTAAAAACCGGTTTTTCCGTCAGCCAGGGAAAGTATGTTAATTTATCTTTGACCGATGTCGACAACCAGCCGGAGTTGCTACCCGGGTCTTTCAGCCTGTCGCAGAATTACCCCAACCCGTTTAATCCGAGCACGGTTATAACCTTTGAACTGTCATTCCGCCAGCACGTCAATCTTTCGATTTATAATATCCTGGGGCAGAAAGTCAGCACCCTTATCGACGAAGAGCTGGCTTTCGGGAAGCATAACATTACCTGGTTCGGGCTAAATGACCGGGGGGGACAGGTCGCCGCAGGAATTTATTTTTACCGTCTCAGTACTTCGGCTTACAATCAGACCCGGAAAATGGTGCTGCTTCGCTGATGACCGGGACTTGAAAAACCATGCGGTCGCCGGTGGTCTTTCCTTTGCTCCCCGTTAAAAAAAATCGTATCTTGATATCCGGCCTTTATAAGACAATGAAGCCGAACCGACGATGAACAAAATATGGCATATAATTAAACTGGGCTGGTCATACAGGGTCACGCATTCGACCTGTTTAAGTTATCCCCCCTTCCAGTACACCATCGAACCGACCAATATCTGTAACTTAAGCTGTTCTTTCTGTCCCCAGAGCGACCCGGGTCACCACCAGTTGCGCCCCCATGGTAAATTAACCATGGACCACTTCCGGCTTTTTTTAGACCGTGTCAAAGAAGCGGCGCCCGGTAACGATAAAATTAACCTGACTCTCGATGGTGAACCTTTTTTAAACCAGGCCATGATGACTTTTATCGAAATGATTTCAAAGGCCGGTTACGTTGCCGTTTTTGCTTCCAACGGAACGTTACTTGACCGGTCAACGATTGACCGCCTGTCACAGTCGGGTATTTTTCATACTTCCATCGACTTCGCCGCCGATGAACAAACATTCGAAACCATCCGCGGTCAAAAAGGTCATTATGCCGTCGTCCTTGAAAACCTGCGTTACCTTGCCCAGAAAACA
>JAQUSF010000138.1 GCA_028715215.1 Candidatus Zixiibacteriota bacterium | reverse complement strand
GAGCCGCGGGAACAGCCAGGTCCTTGAACATCTTGAGCATCGCCACCGGGTCACCCTGACGGTTAAGACGACCGAAATAAGTATGACAGTTACTCACCGCTTCCACCAGTGAAAAGCCCTTATGTTCGAGAGCCTGTATGATCATTTTTTCCATCTGGGGGACATGGTAAACGGTGGTGCGGCCGACAAAAGTGGCGCCCGCCGCCATCGCCAGTTCCGCCGGTTCAAAATGCTTTTCCACATTCCCGAAAGGAGTGGTGGTGGAAAAAGCCTGTGAGGGGGTGGTCGGCGAACCCTGACCTCCGGTCATTCCGTAAATATAGTTGTTAATAAGAATGGCCGTTATGTCGATATTTCGCCGGCAGGCGTGGATAAAATGATTGCCGCCGATCGCCAGGGCATCACCGTCGCCGGTAATTACTATAACCTTAAGATGCGGTTTGGCGAACTTGACACCGGTGGCATACGGCAGCGCCCGGCCATGTGTAGTATGCAGGCTGCTGAAATCAAGATATACGGGCATTCGGCTGGAGCAACCGATACCCGAGACCATCACGACTTCGTCCCTGGAATATCCCAGTTTGTCGATAGCACGGATAATCGCCCCCATCACCACGCCGTTACCGCAACCGGCACACCAGACGCTGGGAAATTTTTTCTTGGGCCGAAGGTACTGGAGCATAATGTCGGATTTTTGCTTATCGGCCTGATTGGTTTCCTTCACTGTATCCATCATATCACCTCATCGAGCTTTTCTAAAAGTTGCATGGGGGTTAAAAATTCACCATCATAACGCTGGATTGCATGAATTTGAATATTATCCGGCAAAACCCGGGCTACTTCATAAACCAGCTGTCCCATATTCAGTTCGCCTACGATGACCTTCTTACAGCCGGAACAGGCTTCTATAAGTTGCTTATCCGGAAAAGGCCAGATCGTATAAAGCTGTACCGTACCGACTTTCACCCCGGCTTTCCTTGCCAGCATGACCGCCTGCAGCGCCGCCCGGGAAACAGAACCGTAGGAGATAAAAGCAATTTCCGCATCCGGCATCATTTCCATCCGCATTTTGACCGTTTCGTCACGATAGTTAAGTATCTTGCCGGCCAGTTTATCGAGTTTGGGGGCTACTTCATCAGGGCGATTGGTGGTAAAGCCCATGATATCATGCGTCAAACCGGTAACATTAAACCGATAACCTTCCCCTAAACCGGCCATGGGCGAAACACCGTTGGGTGTCATTTCAAAAGGTACGTAATCTTCCGGTTTACAGGCGGGTTTTATCCGGTTGTAAATTTGCAGTTCGCCTTTTTCCGGGATGGTAACCATCTCCCGGGAATGACCGATAACCTCGTCCAGCAGAACCGTGACCGGGGTACGGAAACGTTCGGCCAGGTTGAAAGCGCGGACAGTCTCGGTCAAACATTCCTGGACAGTCGAGGGAGCCACCGCGATGGCGGTATAATCACCATGCGTACCCCAGCGAGCCTGCATGGTATCAGCCTGGCTTCCCTTGGTGGGCATGCCGGTTGAGGGGCCGCCGCGCTGGACATTGATAATCACGACAGGTGTTTCCGTCATATAAGCATACCCGATATTTTCAACCATAAGCGAGTAACCGGGTCCGGAAGTCGCAGTCATCGACTTCACGCCTGCTACGGAAGCGCCAATGATGGCGGCAATGGAACCTATTTCATCTTCCATCTGGATAAATTTACCGCCGATTTTAGGCAACTCACGGGCACAACCCTCGGCCACCTCGGTTGAAGGCGTTATCGGGTACCCGGCAAAAAACTTCATGCCGGCATATATAGCCCCGTGCACGCACGCCATATTACCCAGCATCAAGTGTCGTTTTTTTATAGCCATATTCCCTTTTTCCCTTCTTACTTGTAATTGGATGTAATCGCAAAATCCGGGCAATGCACCCAGCAAATCGTACACTGGGTGCAGTCATCCGCCCGGGCAATAACCGGCTTTCCATCCCGGTCAGGTTCAAAAACCTGTTGAGGACAAAGGGCGATACAGATATTGCACGCTTTACACCATTTATAGTTGATATTCAGGGGCGGCAGGCCGCTTGAATAATCATATTTACTTTTACGGGCCGGTTTGGAATCGGCGTCACCGACCGCATCGGTATCAGACATGATTTATCTCCTTAATTCATCCCGAGAATTTCTCTATAAAATTAACTTTTATCCTTATTTCTTTTTACGTACGGTCACGGTTTTCTTTTGGGGCGCCCGAGCTCTGGACGACACCTTTTTAGACGTTTTCCCGGTCGTTTTCTTAACCGTGCTCTTTTTGACTTCTTTCTTTACTGCCGGCTTTTTTTTACCGGTTTTCATAAGTTTCTTCAACAACACGGGGAGTTCCAGAGGTGAAGCCGCCACAGGAATACCAACTTTTTCAAGAGCCTTGATTTTATCTTCAGCGGTTCCCGATCCACCGGAAATAATCGCCCCGGCATGACCCATCCGTTTTCCGGGCGGGGCAGTACGGCCGGCGATAAAGGATACGACCGGTTTGGTTACATGTTTCCTTATGAACTCGGCCGCAATTTCTTCATCGGAACCGCCGATTTCACCAATCATCACAATAGCCCGGGTCGCCGGGTCTTCCTGAAAAGCCTTAAGGCAATCAATAAAATTGGTCCCGATAACCTGGTCCCCGCCAATACCGATGCAGGTGCTCTGCCCCAAACCGGCCAGAGTCAAAGCCCAGATGGCTTCATAGGTGAGCGTGCCCGAGCGTGAAATCACTCCGACATTGCCTTTTTTAACGATGGTCGACGGCAGGATCCCCACTTTCGACTGTTCCGGTGAAATAAGACCGGGACAATTGGGACCAACCAGGCGGGCACCCCTGGATTTTACATATGGTACGGCTTTCAGCATATCATTTGCCGGCACACCTTCCGTAACACACACAATCAATTCAATCCCGGCGTCAGCCGCTTCATAAATGGCGTCGGTAGCAAAAGCCGGGGGTACATAAATAACCGAGGTGTTGGCTTTGGTTTTAGCCACGGCTTCTTCCATAGTGTTAAAAACCGGGATTCCGGCTACCTGAGTATTGCCTTTACCGGGCGTAACTCCCGCAACGACGTCGGTGCCGTATTTTTTCATCTGCTCAGCGTGAAAGGAACCATCACGTCCGGTAATACCCTGCACCACCACTTTTGTTTTCTTGTTTATGAAAATTGACATCCTGATTTTCCTTTATGCAATCCGGTTAACTTATTCAATTCCCGCCAGCGAAATGGCTTTTTTGACTGCGGCATCGAGAGTATCGGCCGTAGGCAGTCTGTAAGCGCTTAAAATTCTCTGTGCCTCGCTCTCGTTGGTACCGGTCAAACGCACCACCACCGGGACAGTCGGTTTAGATTCCTTAAAGGCGGCGACAATACCGTTGGCAACATCATCACAGCGGGTTATACCACCGAAAATATTTATCAGAATCGCCCGGACATTGGGGTCCGCCAGAATAATCTGCATGGCCGTTTGAACCTTTTGGGGATTGGAGGAACCGCCGATATCGAGAAAATTAGCCGGTTCACCACCGTAATGCTTAACCAGGTCCATGGTTGTCATGGCCAGACCGGCACCGTTAACGATGCAGCCGATATTGCCTTCAAGTTTAACGTACGACAGGTCCGCCTCGCGAGCCTTGATTTCAGCCTGGTCTTCAGCATCAAGGTCACGCATTGCGGCAATATTCTTATGCCGGAAAAGACCGTTATCATCAACATTCAACTTGTCGTCTATAGCCAGGACCTCACCGCCGGGAGTCGAAATAAGCGGGTTAATTTCCACCAGGGAAGCATCCACCTGCCAGAAAATATCATATAGTTTCATAATGATGTCGGAGGTTTTCCTCACCTGACTGGTTTCACGAAAGAGTTTATAAGCCAGGTTCCGAGCCTGGTACTCTCTCAAACCTACCACCGGGTCGACATAAAGTTTATGAATTTTTTCCGGGGTTTTGGCGGCTACTTCTTCAATATCCACGCCGCCCGCCGAGGAAACCATTATGACCGGCTTCTGGGTGGTTCGGTCAAGAATAATTCCGATATATGCTTCGGAGATAATTTCCACAGCTTCGGTTACCAGGACTTTCTTTACGGTTAAGCCCTTGATGTCCATACCCAGGATTTTCTGCGCCAGGACTTTGGCGGCTTCAGCATTTTCAGCATATTTGACACCGCCGGCCTTACCGCGTCCACCGACATGTACCTGGGCTTTAATCATCACCGGTTTGTTCAACTTCTCGGCGATTTCAAAAGCTTCAGTGGGAGTAGTAGCGATATTACCCGGCGGTACGGGAATACCGGCCTTTTCAAAAATTTGTTTCGCCTGATACTCATGAACCTTCATAAACTGCTTTCCTTATCTTTTGACGAATCTATATCTTTTGCTTTTATATCTTCGTAGAATTTATCTGCCAGGGCTTCGAGGCTTTCACGGGAATTGAGTTGCGGGTCGTCGAGTACGGCGTCCAGCAGATAATTCAAAATCATTCCCACGGTTTTTCCCGGTTCGAGGTGGTAACGTTGCATAACATCGTGCCCGTCAATTGCCAGGTCGGACAGGCTGAAGGGCGGTTTCCGGGTCAGTTCCAGCCTGATATTTTTTTCCAGCTCGTCGACATCCTCGGTGGTGCCGCCCATCCCCTGAGCTACGACATCGGCACGGCGTAAATCAAGCAGGTCGAATATCAAAGCAACGCCCACCCGTTTGACCAGACGCCGCAAACCCTTGTCGGTCACCTGGGTGGTGAACATGTGTTTTTCCACCAGGGTGACAACCGCCCGGATAAACTCCCCGGGATATCTTAACCGGTTCAGAACTTCTTGAGCCGTGCGAGCACTGCTTATTTCATGACCATAGAAGGTAGCGCCGTCAGCAACTTCCCGCTTATGTATCGGCTTGGTGATATCATGAAAAATTGCAGCCATGCGCAAATGTAAAAGCGGAGGGCAGTTATCAACCGCCCGCAGGGTATGTTCAAAAACATCGTATTTATGAAAACCGCCCGGCTGAGTTACCCCGACACAGTTTTCGAGCTCCGGCAGTATTTCCTTCAGAAGGCCGGTAGTGTGCATCAGGCGGAAACCAATCGAGGGCTTTCTGGCCCGCTGGAGCAGTTTGTTAAATTCTTCGCTGATACGTTCGGGAGAAACGGATGCAATCAGCGCGGCGTTTTCGACGATAGCCTTATAAGTATCCGGCTCTATGGTGAATTCAAACCGGGCCGCCATTTGCACCGCCCGCAACATCCGCAAAGGATCCTCCAGAAAAGAATTTACCGAAGTCATACGCAGGGAACGTTTTTCCAGGTCAGCCCTGCCGTCCAGCGGGTCAATGAGCATGCCATTATCCAGCGCCAGGGCCATGGCATTGATGGTAAAATCGCGCCTTGACAGGTCATCCTCGACTTTCAAAGCCGGGTCGAAACTGACATTAAAATCCCTGTGCCCGATCCCGGTGGAAAATTCCTTTCGGGGCAGGGAGATATCAAAGGTATAAGGGTGCCCTTTGATAAACTGGGTGAATTTGATAACCCCGAAGCTTTTACCGACCAGGTCAACCCGGCCGTATCGCTCCAGAATGCCCGTGAGCTCGTCATAGGGTATGCCGGTGACGAGATAGTCACGGTCCTTGATATCGGATTCCACCCCCATGAATTTATCCCTCACGGCGCCCCCGACTTCATATATACGTCCATTTTGTAAAATACCTTCAATCGCTTCGGACGAGAGTTTACACATTATTTAATCCGTTATTACCCTTGTTCCAGCTTTACCGGAAATGGCTTCCCGGGCGTTATTGAAGGAAGTGATAGTTACCAGCTCGCCGCCGTTTTCCAGAAACATAATCGCCGCTTTAATTTTGGGACCCATGGAACCGGGCGGGAAATGCCCCTCATCGTAATACTTTTTTATTTGTAAAAGGTTACAAACATCCAGGTCCTTTTGATTCGCCTCGCCGAAATTTATAGCCACTTTGTCCACGGATGTCAAAATACACAAGATACTGGCACCGATTTCCCCGGCAATAACCGCCGAAGCCAGGTCTTTATCAATGACGGCATCGATACCCTCGTAATTGCCCTTATCATCGATATATACCGGGATACCGCCGCCACCGCCGGCGATGACGATTGTTCCTGTTTCGACCAGTTTTTTAATGGTCTCCGACGGGACCGCCTTGTAGGGGACCGGTGAAGCCACCACCCGGCGCCAGCCCCGGTTGGCATCTTTTTTTACCTGCCAGCCGCGGGTTTCCGCAAATTCCTTCGCTTCCTCTTCCGAATAAAACTGGCCGATATACTTGGAGGGGTTCTTAATGGCCGGGTCATCAGCCTTCACCAGCATCTGGGTGATAATCGTAACCACCGACCGGTTGATACCTTCCTTGCGGAGACGATTCTGCAGGGATTGTTCAATCATATACCCCATGC
>JAQUSF010000043.1 GCA_028715215.1 Candidatus Zixiibacteriota bacterium | reverse complement strand
TATAAATACCGGGTATGAAATTCTTTTTCTGGAGAATAAGAGTAAAGTAATCTCCGGGGCAAAAGGCGACATAGTTTCCATAATACCGCTTTCGCCGCGGATAAAACTCAGTTGCCGGGGAACGGCGTTCCCGGCTGAGAATATGCCCCTTCGTCGGGGGCAATGCCGGGGATTAAGAAACAGAATTAGCGCCTCGAGGGCGGTTTTTGATATTACCGGACAGGCCTTTCTGGTTCACCAGTATGCGGTTAATTTCACCAAGAAACATGCTTGACAATTATTTCAGGGTATTTTATACTAACTGCTCTAAAAAAGGGTTATTCAGTCTCACGGTTCGGTTGACCGCTTTTCAGGGTGGTTGTGATTGTTAAACCCAAGAGGATGAATAACCGATAATGAGATATTATAACTGGGCGATCGTCCAACGGTAGGACATACGGCTCTGGACCGTAGAATCGGGGTTCGAATCCCTGTCGCCCAGCTTTTCTATGCCCCCTTTTTAACATAATTATATCTCAATTACCGTGAGAAATAATCATGTCGTTTTATTTTGGCGATGGTTAGTGCCCCGGTACCCGTCATATCATCGATATCAGTATGCAAACACGGTATAAATAAAGGTTAAAAGGGGTGCGAAGTATAGCGGGCAGCGGTGTCACGGCGCCCCGGCAAGTCTGCCACCGACTGTCTTTGGTGAACTTCAAACCGCTGAAAACTCTACTTTTGAATTGTCTACTTGTCAGGGAAGTTTACAAGTACCTGTAATTATTCTTTTATCTACTGATGAAAAAATTGGAGGAGCCTTTCGACGCCTCCAATTTTTTTGTTAGGACAAGTAACGGTCTACTTGCTTAAGTTATTGTATCACAGTCCGTTGAATGGAAGGCTCGGTTCTTCGGCAACCGGAGCAAGCTTATAATAACCGTCCGGTGCGAAAAAGACATTATAATAGTAAACTGAGTTTTTCTCCACTTTGGTGGTCTTCGTCAATTTATGAACCACTGTTGACTGCGAAGACTGTGTACAGTGCACATAGCAGGTGATGGTTACTTCGGAGCTGTTTTTCAAAAATCCGCCGACTTCCACCGTGCGGGAAGTCTGGCCGTTTTCCGGCAGTCCGAATTCCTGGCCTTCTACATCGCCATGAATATACCGGTCGGTAGTATTGTGAATTTTAATCTCAGCCTCTCCGGCACATCCGACGATAAACAAAGCCACCATGGCAGTAAATACTGAAAGAGCTCTCATTTTTACCTCCTTATTTAGAATTTGAATTGTTCCGTTTTAATCAGGAAACGGGAAAGGGGAATTGATTTCGGAAGTTTTTTTGAAATTTCCTTGTAAGATCAAGACTTTTCTTGACTTAATTGAATAAATAATTAAATTATAAATGACATTTAAGAGTTTTGTGGGGGAAGTTACATGTCCTGAAGGGTATGGTCGGGAAGGTATCGTAAAAGAGTAAGAATTTATCGAAACTCTACCGTATCCTCCTTTATAAATATTGTTTTTACTGAATGATAATGGACCTCACGTATGCTGATCTGAATAATTTATTTATATTAGAAATATTATGAATCATAATCAAGGTGATTGATGCTGATTGGTAATTCTTCTTCTAAAGGATGTTCATTAAATTTCTTATCATGTACGCTTTCAAAACGAGTGGTTCGGAAAGACTGTTTCTTCCTTTTAATTTTACAATTATCAGAACAAAATAATCATTGAGGGTTCTTGGGATTCAGATAAAGGCTTGAGTACAAAATTATAATTTATGATATAAATTTATAAGAAGGGTTGGCAGGGTATGTCTGGAAAAAGAAATAATCGAACAAATATACCAATATCAATTCATGTTAAAAAGTCGTTTTTCATTATTTTATTATTTGTGTTTTTTATTAACTTCGTTTTCAATGTAGAGGCTTTTGCAGGATGTGGTGATGTTAATGGCGACGGCAATGAATATCCTAATTTGCCGGATTTATTAAAGCTATGGGACTATCTGTATATTTCTCAAACTTTATCTGTTCCTTATAGTGACATTGACATGGATGGCTATCAAACTGCCACTGTAAGAGATTTCTCTTATTTAAATAAGTACTTATATGTTGACTATATAAATCCGCCTAACTGCAATATTGGTGATGAATATCAGACTATGCCTGAAATTAATGATACTTTGACTTATTCCCCGGCAGTATTACCTGCCTGGGAAACCTCGATAGATATAGTTATCAGTTATAAAAACAGTAGTTCCATGGCTGGTATCAGTTTACCTTTTCAGGTCAGAGTGAACGACGAAATTCCTGTAATAGATTCTGTTGTTATTGATTCGATATTATATAATATGTATTCTATTAGAAATGCAATTATAGATAATGCTAAAGCCAGTGTCAACATGGGTTATGCTGCTATTTTCTTTTATTCTTCTTTAAGCCCAGGAAAGAGAAATATATTAACTATCAGTCTATCTATAGCTCCGGACAGTGTTGACCGACCTATTACTCTGGACACGCTCCGGTTAAAACCCTGCCAATACCCGATGTTTGTAAAAGCTAACGCCAGTCTTGATGCTGTTGTTCCCATGATGGTTGGGTTTGGAGCCGCTGAATCCGACGGCAGGCTTTATGTCGATGGTGATACGACTATAACCAGTGAATCAGCATATGATTGTGTTTGTGTTGAAAGAACGGGACGCCTTACAGCTGATGCCAAGATTACGGTTTCCGGGAATATGTCTATTGAGCCGGGTGGTCTTGTTACTCATTCGGAGCATAATCTGAATGGTTTGCAACTTGATATTGGCGGCAGTCTGTTGATTAAAGAAGATTCTACCGGTGTTGGTAAAATTGATGTCTCCGGTAAGGGACTTTGGGGCGGAGGCAAAGCCGGCAATACCTTCGGTGAAAGAGGAGAGACCATTAATATTAATGATGAGATTGTAGCAGGGGCTGCTTACGGTGCCGGTGGCAGTCACGGCGGACATAGTTTTTTTATCTTTGGCAGTCCTTTTAGTAATAGCCCGGCATATGCTTTTGGTATAGTGGAAGCGGTTGAATTCCCCGGTGGCGGAGGTAGTACCAGTAATTTTTTATATGGTACGGGCGGTGATGGCGGCGGATTTATTCATGTCAATGCAAACGCCATACATCTGGAAGGTTCGATTAAGGCTGATGGCGAAGACGCTTCAGGTAGCTGTTACGATTTTTCCAGCGGTTATGGGGGAGGTGCGGGAGGGGGTATTTATATTATAACGGAGAGTTTACTTGGTTCCGGTCTAATCAGTGCCAATGGCGGAATTGGTGTTTGTAATGAAGGAAGCGGCGGCGGCGGTGGTCGTGTTGTGGTTCAGGCTACCACCTTCGATGATTTTACTGATCGAATAACCGTCTTTGGGGGCAAGAACAATGATTGGGATATAGCTTCTTCGGCAGGATCGATTTATACTGTTTTATCTGTCCCTGATTCTATCCCTGATACCAGTAATTACCTGATAATTAATAATAATGGTGATAAAAACAGTTTTACACCTCTCTATACTGATTTACCTTATTTCGATTCAATTCTAGTAAAGGACGGTACCCTTGGTTTTGTCAATGATTTTACCCTTAATCATAGTCTGTTGATATTAGATAATGGCAATACTTTTAAAGATGGTGTAGAGCCATTTGTTGTGGAAGAAACCGGGGAAATAACTGGTAGCGGTTTTTTAATGACAATGGTTGTCAACAGAGGTTTGGTTTTCCTTGAGGATGATAATTTGGTAGCCGATCATCTCCAGATTGACTACAAGGGTAAACTGTCCGGCTCGGGGACAATTGTCGGTTATGTGGAAAATACCGGAACAATTGCGCCCGAGGGAGCTTTATCTATCAGCCAGCTGGTTCAAAAAGCAGCCGGAATCTGTGAGATGACAGTACGTGGAGGGCCGAGTTCTGGAGTGAATGACAAACTGGAAGTCGGATCAGCTGTCCTTGATGGTATCCTGGATATTGATTTACTGGGTTATACACCGTGGATATCTGATTCAATAGTGCTGATTCAAGGTGGAAATATAATTGATACTTTCAAAGTGGTTGATAAAACGGATAATGTCCTTTTAACGTATTCTCCAACGCAGGTTCTGTTACATGGTATAGAAAGTACCATGGAAGTGAATCCTGCGGATTTGATCTTTTATATGCAGGAGGGGGGGGAGCTGCCCAGACCGGATACTATCTTTATTAATGGTCCTGACAGCGTTTCCTGGTCTTTGGAAAAGACGGGTTCCTGGTTCCAGGTCGATAAAACCTCCGGAGTGATGCCGGACACGGTCATTGTCACTGTGAGCGATGCTTCTCTTTCGAAGGGAATTTATATCGGCGGAATAAGGGTCGAAGCTCCTTCGCTCGTAAACCCGACTCAGGTGGTGGAAGTCAGTCTTCATGTTGATCCCTCGGTGGAAGTAAAGTCGAATATTACCAGGGCGGGCGACGTTGATTCCATTTCAATTTATATATCGCATGATACCATCCTGGCTCTTTTTATTCCCTTGTCTTTTGACCGCATTACACCCTTCTTTCAAAAAGGATTCGATGAGGGCATAGTAATAGATTCGGTAAAAATTGGCCCGTATTACCAGAGAAAAATAAAAGGTCTGCAGTTTGAAATAGATACTCTCAATAATCATATTATTTTCTATTGTCCTATTCAGGATCCGCCTATTCCGCCACCGGACACGTCTGAAAGCGACACCCAGGAGTTTGCCAGGCTTTATTACTCGGCGTCGCCGACGGCCAGCAACCAGGTGGTGAGTGTGGATACGTTCACGACAGCGTACCCGGCGATTCTCCGGGAAGTAATCGGCCGGGATTCCGGCTCTATTATGTTTATCCTGCCTGACAGTTCACTGGTAGTCCCGAATTTTGAACCCGGGATTATAATTATCAATCGCGATACTTCTCTGACGCCGATGGAAGGAATGCTTGATACCGACTTTGACAGTCTTCTGTTCGTACAAGGAGTCAGTGATACCGGTTATGTCGTTTCCATTTTAAACAAAGGCGGGAAATCCATACCATTTAATATCACCCTGGATTCGGGTTATTACCAGGTGCTGCCGCTTACTGGAAAAACGCCGGCGGAAGTACAGGTGGTACCGGTTGACTTCTTGCGGGAATATCAGGACTATCTTAATATTTACTCCGGTCTGGCGGTTAACGAACTGAAAATATCTCTTCGAACCGTTCCCGGTACGGTCATAGAAGACAATGTTTTTCTGCCATCGGTGGCTGTTGTTCCAGGTAGTAAAATAAACGTGCCGGTGACCTTTTCCCGAGCCTGTTATCTCAGGGCTGTTGGTATTTCTTTCCAATGGGCGACGGCTTATCTTTTCCTGGATTCGATTTCCTTTGGAAATTCGGTTCTTGGCTATGCTGACATAAAAGAAACATATATAAACAACGGCTCCCGGCAGGCTGCAGTCCGATGCGAAGTGGGGAATCAATCCTTGTTACCTCCCGGTGACAGTAATACCTTAGTCTGTCTGCATTATTCGTTATCGCATCTGGCTGAAGCCGGAAATTTTGAACTGAAGGTGGCTGACAACATCGACAACATTCCAATAATCGACAAGGCTGTTTTCTACGTAAGCGACTGTAACGGTACTGCAACCGAGGTTGTGCCGCATGTTGATACCAGCACCGTAACCGTGAACAGAACCGGTTATAATTTTAAAGGGCGGGTGATTGAGAAAAATACGGAGAAACCTGTTTCCGGAGCCAATCTGAGTTTCTTCGTCGATTATCCCTCCTCGGCGGCTACGACCACATTCACTTCAAGTGACGGTTCTTTCGAGGCGACGGATTTGAATCTTTATATTTTTAACCTTCGTGTCAATGCCGAAAATTACTATCCGAACATGGAAAAAAATCTCGAGGTAGATGATTCCGGTTTGACTGTTGTCTTGACACCGGTAGATACATTTAATTTCACCCCGCATTCGGATTATGTAGAATATTACTGTAATAATAACACGGTTCAAGGCTATCCTGTACCGGTTGGTTCTTATGTCGAGGTCTATGACATCGGTTTACAACTGGTCGGACAGGTTTATGTAGAAATTCCGGGGGTGTATGGTCCGGTAGCGGTTTACAGGGACAATCCCCTGACAATCTCTTCAGATGAAGGCGTTGTTCCAGGTGAAGAGATAAGATTCTTCATCGATGGTCAGCCTGCTACGACCGACATGCCGGTAATTTATCCTGATGCCGGTTCAAGTCCGCCTTATCCCAGGAATGAAGTTTGTCTGACAATAGCCCGGGAACCTTTTATCTGTCAGCTTTCAGAAAATTGGAATCTGATCAGCTGGAATATAGAGAATCAGGTTACCGACCTGGAGCAATTGTTAGGTACATATCTGTCCAATATTGATTTTATCCTGGGTTTTAAAGATGGCGGTTTAACTTACACAACTGATCCTGAGCTGCACCAGTTTTCCACCCTGCATGAGTTAAACTATTCATGCGGTTACTGGATTAAGGTTAAAAAAGGCATGGCATTTGAACTGACCATCGAGGGTGATCCCCTTCCGGCCGGTACAAAAATACCCTTGAGCGCCGGCTGGAACCTGGTTAGCTATTTGCCGAAAACGGAGATGGCTGCGGAACAGGCCTTAAGTACCGTTTTGGCGGGTGATAATCTCGTCGAAGCTCTGGCTTTCGGGGATATTATGCAGATTTACCGTCCCGGATGGTTATTTAATACCCTTAACAGAATGATACCAAATCACGGCTACTGGCTTCATGTGAGGCATGATGATTATTTGACCTACCCGGTTTTCAGCGGTGCGGCGGGTGAAACGGGAGAACGCTTAAAAGAGAAGGCTGTCCATAGAACGAGCGCTTCCGATATCGTCATTACCCCCTTCTGGATGAATCTCTATGCCCGCCGCCTGACACTCGACGATCGGGTAGTACCTTCGGGAACTTCGATATCTGCCTGCTCCCCTTCGGGGAAATTGATAGGCAAGGCAGTAACATCGGCTGACGGCAAATTCGGCTTTATGCCGGTTTATGCTGATTATGAAGTCAGCGCGAACAATACCGGCCTTCATCAAGGAGAGAGATTTTATCTGGAGGTAGACGGTCAGCTCGTCAGGGAAACAGTGGTGTGGAATGAACACGGTGGTATTACGGAATTAGTCTCGCTTACATCCGGTGATATTCCGATGGATGAACTTCCCCATGCCTACATGCTGTATCAAAATTATCCTAATCCTTTTAACGCCGCCACCGTGGTTGAGTACGCCCTTCCCGAAACCGCGGAAATAACGCTTACGGTTTATAATATCCTGGGACAGCACGTTGCAACTCTTGATAAGGGTGTGAAAAATCCCGGCACATATCGGCTGAGCTGGGAGGCTTGCTCGGACAAAGGCGAGCCGCTGGCTACCGGGATTTATTTTTTACGGCTTAAAACCGACTGTTACACGAGTACCAAGAAGATGCTTCTTGAAAAATAGAGCGGTGCTGGTGACAATAATTAAAGCCCGGTCTTTACAAAGGATGGGGCTTTAATTATATAAGGATAAAAGAAACCTCCGCTTAATGTTCTGTGATGATGAAACCTTTGCCGGGCGATATGAAAATACTGTCGATTGTTTTTTTGTGTCTTGGCTGGCTGTGCTTACCACGACCACTTAGCGCCATAACCGTTTCAAAAGTCGGGGCTGAAATCCGCCGGGCATTTGAAAATGGTGATTCTCTTTATGCGACAAAACTATGCCGTCAATATCGTCAACTTCAAAATGCCCTCGTGGAAAACACCGTTAAACGGTATATACGCATGAATTGTTCGGGGCAGAAAGAGCCTGCCGAAAAAGAATTGCTTTTAATCAAGTACTACCTGCATAAATGTGACGGCATTTCGGAAACCAACAGGAATTTCATCAAACTGGTAATACAGGCCTGGACGCAAGAGAATTTTGAAAAGTACTGTCATGCTTTAAGGTTGAGAAATTTGATTTCGGGTTTGAGCGGTGCCGCACGCAGCGATACCCTGACAAAATCAAACCGTTATTTTGAAGAGCTGGGATGCTTTTTTGAACTTGCTGAAAATCAATATACCCTGGCTACCATATTCAACAATGAGAAACAGAACGACAGTGCTCTGGCGCATGTTGACCGGGCTATTGTTTTAACGTGTTTGACGGGAAATATTGAAAGAGAGGGCCGGTATAATATTCTGAAGGCAAACCTGGCGAGAAATTTAAACCGGTTCGAGGTCTACCGCAGCGGAATGGACCGAGCCCTGGAGATTGCCCGAAGTCAAAATCTGCATGACCTGGAAAAGTACTGGTATGACACTTACGGAAACGAGTTATATTATTTAGGTTATTACCAGGAGGCATCAAGACAGTTTCTCGCCGCGGACGAGATATGTCGTACCTATGATATGAAGTCTGAACGGTTATATTCCTTACGGCACGCCGCTATCTGTTTCCAGAATATCGATGAAGTTAAAAAATCCGACTCCCTGTTTAGTCTGACCATTGCCGTTGCCCGCGAGGTGGATTCGCTGAATATTATCGCCTGGGTTATCCTTTATCAGGCGGACTACCGGTTGAACAACGACGATACCCTGGGATTGCGGCAGAAGCTCAGGGAAGCCGAGAATATTATGCTGAACGGCAGGGAAAGTGAAAATTTGGCTAATGTCTATTACCACCTGGGGCGACTGGAAATTATTGCCGGCAACTATGATGAAGCCGTGGAACTCCTGAAATATTCAGGTGAAGTATTTACGGACGTTCAAAAGAAAATTTACCCTCTCATAAAGTTGGGGCTGGCTTTTTTAAGCCAGTTTGAAAATGACTCGGCTTTACATTACCTGACGACAGCTGAACAATTTTATCACGAAGTTCGTGGTATGGTTCCGGTTTCATTTCTTCGACAAAATTATTTGAAGGGCAAGGATGACCTGGTCTTTGGTTTGATTCAGGCATATGTGAATGAAGATAAGGTTGAGAAGGCATTCGAAATCGCTAATTCTTTCTGGGCTCGCGCTTATTATGAAACTTTAAGAGAAAGTGAAACGGGGCTGGTGCTTTCGGCGGCGGATAAAAAGAGGAAACAGCGTTTGAATTACAATATGAAGGAACTTCTCATTAAAATCCGCCGCTGTAGTAAAACCAGCCCTGACCGGTTACATATGAAAGCATCACTTCAAGCCATCCAGGACACCTTGATGAATATCGCTTTTCATTCCATCTCAACCTCATCAAATGATAAAATAGGGGAATCTGTGGCTGCTGAATTCGTGAACAGTTTTAATATCGACCAGGCGGGCTTAATGTATGCTGTTTACCGGAAACATATTTTTTGCTGGTACAACCTGAAAGACGAACTTCACTTCAGTGAAATTACAGCCGAAAATCCTGCTCTTATGGATTCTCTTGACCTTGCCCTTAGTTTGCTTTCATATCCTCCCCGATTCGCCAGTGAAAGAGAAAGAATGAATAACCTCCTAACTTATCTTGGTCGCCTTATTCCCGATGAAATATCTGCCGCTCTTGAGAACATCAAGGAATTAATAATCATTCCCTCAGGCGAACTGTCGTATTTTCCCTTTGAAACTGTCCGCTTCCAGGATTATTATCTATGTGAGAAAATTGCCTTTGAGTATTATCCTTCCTGGGAGGTAAAAAATTTTCTTGCCCGTTCGGCGGTAGCATGCGACAGTCTAAACAGGGTGTTAATTTATGGGGGTACTTTTTCCGACCGGTCTTATGAAAATTGCCCGGTCATTGATAGTTTTTCTCTTAGATATCAAAAACTGACACCTTTACCCGGGGTCGAATCTGAAACGGCTGTAATTCGGGAAACGTTTCCGACATCATTTTCATATATCGAACAACTGAACCAGGAGGCGTTACTTAAGCAGCATTCACCAGAGGCATCTGATATTCTACATTTTGCCACGCATGGTGTCATCCTTGAAGATTACCCGGAATTTTCAGGTCTGATTCTGCCATTTAATAATGGGGAGAAAGAAGATAATATTTTATTGACGGGTGAAATTGCTGAATTGACATTGAACAATCCCCTGACTGTGTTGTCCGCCTGTCAGAGCGGCCTGGGCAAGTATATCACCGGAGAGGGTATTCAGGGACTGACAAAATCATTCATAGCCGCCGGTACACGTTCTCTGGTAGTCAGTTTGTGGCCATTAAGTGATCAGGCTGGAAGTGTATTTATGAAGAATTTTTATCAAGCTTTAAAAGAGGGGCACTCGACAGCCGAAGCTTTACAAACTGCCAAAATTAAGCTCATCGAGCACCCTGTTTTCAATCACCCCTATTACTGGGCTTTACTGGTTGCCATCGGAAACTGGAAAACCGAATAAGCTTTTAAAGCCGTAATTTTGTCATTAAAGTAATTTTTTATATAAAAAAGTTCCGAAAACCTAAATAGTAATCCGTTTCATTATCAGAGAAAATAAAATGGGATAACATGAAGCAGTTGAGTGATATATATAACTTATTATTATACAGCGGCTTAACGGCAAGGAGTCAAGCCTTTATGATAATCCGACAAGAACAATCCCGTCTGTTACTTTATTTCTCGACGAATAGTGAGAATATTAGATTAGTTGAAGACTATAACTCCCAGTCGGTTATTAAAATTTGCACCAGTTTTTTTCAGGCAATAAGTGCTTGCCAAAAGAGCTTGACTCCCATATATTTACCAGAAATTCACGAGAGCGTGATTACGCCTATGGTCAATAATTCCGGCACTCAACATATCCTGGAACAATCCTGGCCTGATTTCCTTGAATATCTGCAGTCAGACTGGCGGAAAGCAGCTGACCAATTTGCCGGTTTTGCCTATAAGGTTTTACAGTCCCAACCCCCTGCGATTCTAAAAACACTTAATGATGATTTGCGAAAAGAAATAATTCAATTAACCGTAATTCATTTTATTGATAATGAGTGCCGGATTTTAAAGAATTACACCGACCAGGGAAAACCTTTCAAAAGCTGGTTCTACCAGGTTGCTTATCGAAAAGCCCTCGATATTGTCAGGGAAAAAGTTCGTACTGATCCGCGGTATGTTTCACGGCCAAAGGATTCTGAGGAAGATTTTAATATTTTTGATGTTCTGGAAGACACAACCAGTCAAGCGGATGCTGATTTGCGCGGTGGGGAAATCCTGGAGATTATCGCCGGGGCACTCAGGACACTTAAAACCAAATGCCAATTGTTGATTCTGGGAGCGGCTTCGGGTTTTCAGGCAAAACAGCTGGCGGTTTTGCTGGGTCTTGGTCAGAAAGGCAACGTAACGGCAGCCAATGACCTTAGATACTGTCGTAAACAAATGAAAGCTCTTCTGGTTAAAGAAGGAATTAATTTAAAAGAAGATATCATTTAAAAATGGAATACAAGCAATGTCAATAAATGAACAAAACCATGTTTCCTTTAACCGGATGATTTTAGCTGCCGTTAAAGACCACCCTGATGATTTTCATTGGCCGGATGATGATATTCTTCGGTGTTATATGGAAGGTCATGCTGATACTGAGCAATGTGAACTTTTCCAGAGCCGGCTCTTGGCTTCCCCCCGGCTTCGTCTGGCTCTGGTTGATTTGTACGATAACCTTCAAAATCTGGATTCTATAGAGGGACAAAAGCTTTTTGAGCGTATTAAGGTTTCGGAAATGCCCCTGGTTAAAAAGGTCATATATCCGCAGTCTTCTGGAGGACACCTTTATGAGAAAGCCCGAAAAGCATGTGTTGCCCTTAAGAATCTGTTCAGTGTCCGCATTATGGTACCGGCTGTTGCGGTTGCAACTGCGGTAATCATCACTATTACTCAATTAATACCAACCGCTAATCTGCAATATGCCGACCGTCTGGAACCATCTCAATACATCTCACCGGTCACCCGGGGAGCTGATAATAATATTGATATCCCGATATTCAAGGATGCCAAAGAAGCCGTGCTGAACGAATCAAGATACTGGTTATGGTATGATATTAATCTAAATGAATTTGTTTTCAAACATTCGATTCCAATAACAACTGACCCGCCGATTAAAAAAATCAGTATAGAATTACTTGATCACGAAAAGAATAATATTATCTCAACAGCTGTTGATATTCCCACCCCATTAGACTTAAAAAGTGACAGGCCGGTGGAAATCTGGCTCCTGACGGTACCTTCATTGGAAATCTGGAATAGTAGAATCGAATCTGACCGGATTGAGATACAGTGGCCCGGTCAAAACCTGGATAACCGCGGAATACTGATAGTGACTTATCCCACGGCAGAGGGTTATACCGCCACTGGTGGCATTACTTTTGAATTAAAAAGGTAACTCGAAAATCTTTCGCTGTCTTAAAACCTTAAGCAGGTGTCTCTCAATAACTTTTTAGAGTTTTTTTCAATAATATTCCGAAATCCCTCCGCTGATTCCATTTAAGTAATAAAGGCAACAACAAACTCTAAAACTTGCGGAGGTTACCATGTTCAAAACCACTTTTTTTTCGGTTGTAATAACCTTTTTCTCTCTAAGCGGTTCCCTTATTCGGGGAGAAACGGCATATCCCAATATGCCGACGGCTATCGTCAATAAGGCGACCTCGATGGAAAAGTCAATCCTGATAAGGGCAGCTGCCATTAAAGCCTGCGAACTCTGGGGCGATGTCCGAGCCGGGGAACCAATCCCCTGTACCGATTTTGAAGGCAATCTGAATTATTATCTGATCCCTTTCAGCTTTGGCAAAGATTTTCCATCATACGATGACCTGTTCCAGCAACGTCTGGCGGTTAAGGACAGAGCAAAAAGACTGCTCGATGAATTCGAACCGCAATACGACGAAATCTTTTACAAGTCTGAAGACAATACGGCTGCTACTGACAGGAATGATGAAGTCTTACCCTTTCCTGTCGAAGGGCCGGATGGAACTCTTTCCCATCGCATCATATACCATCAATCGCTGGAAGTTTTAAAGGGGAGTCTTTCCGATTTGCAATTCGATACGAATTTTGGTACGGTGGTAATGGCGGTAAGCCAGGAGGTATATCCCATTCCTGCGGTCTATCATTTTCTTCCGCCTTTATTTATATCCGGAGCCGAAGCCAGGCAACTTGCCGAAGAAAAACTGCAGACTTCAAACTGTCTTTTGAAAAATATTATCTTTCTTGGACCGGGTGCTCTTTATTATCGCTTTACAAATAATTCAGAAAATATCCTGATAAACTGCAAGACCCTTCAAATCATCAAAGATATTGATGAATTTAAAAACGCTGTCTCCGGTAACGAAGCTGATAAAACAGCGGAAATTACCCGTGCCGAGCTTGATGAGATCAATGAAGATGTCAAAAAAGCCTGGGCGGAACTTTTAACGGCAATAAAGTAAGGAGGTACCAATGTTGAAAGACAAGATAACCAGCCTGGTGGTGGTATTGATAGTTTTATTATCCGCGCCTTTCGTCACCGCGGCCGACCATCTGATAAAATACCCGAACATGATAGAAAGTTATTACTGGACAAGAGGATGTACACCTACGGCAGCAGCCATGACTATAAGTTACTGGGATTATTATAATGATGTTAAATATATCCATTTTGGTAAATTGATTGATTATTACATTTCAACGGACGGCGTTAACAATATTCCCAATCTATTACATGAACTGGCTGATGCCATGGGAACAACCAGCGATGGAAATACCTTAAGAAGTAATGTTGCTACCGGGATTGAAAAAGTTACCAATGAAATTAATAACTATTCTTTTGATGCCCGAACACGGGATTTCAGTACCTGCGGTGATGACTGCTGGACTGATGTCAAGGACGAGATAAATGCCGGTCGTCCATTTATATGGCATGTCTGGGGGAATCCTTCGGGGCACTCTACAACCGCCTGGGGTTATACTGATAATGGTTATGTTGTACTGTATGATACCTGGGACAATAATCCCCGGATGCCCTATACACAATATCGTGAAAACTGGTACCATAGTGAGTATCGATATAATAGTTATGGTAAATCGATAACTCGAATTATTCCTGGCCAATGGGTTGAAAGTCCTTCGGATGTCCTTCTGGACGACCCCTATGGCGGGGAAAGGTTATATGCCGGAACCAATTATACGATAAGGTGGTACCAGTTCGGTACGGGTATAACCCATGTCAATCTTGAATATTCGGTTGATAATGGTCGTAACTGGCGGACGATCATTTCCGGGCATCCTTCCGCGGGTGAAGGCTGGAAAAGTTATAGCTGGCGTGTTCCCTGCGAAACCTCAAGTACCGTCCGGGTTCGAGTACTGGGTGTCAGGAGAGTATTATTCTTTAATTTTCTCCAGGGTGCCGACGGCAGTTTTGATGAGTGCTCCATAATACAACAGAATCTTAATGCTCCTTCTTATATCAGAGCTTCTTCAAGTTCGGTCTGTTTAAGTACCGCCTATACCGTCAGCTGGGGCGGTGTTACGGGAGTATCGGGTTATGATATTGAAGAAAACGGCCGCTGGTATGATGTCGGCAATGTTACTTCGAAAACATTCAATCCTAATAATCCTGGAAATTATACTTATCGGGTCCGGGCAAAGAATGCCTGTAATACCGGGGCAAGCTCGAATTCGGTTACGGTACAAGTTAATTCCAAGCCGGCCAGCGCACCTGCAGATGTTCTGGTATCCAAAGACACTGTCTTTTTGAATGAATCTTTTACCATCAGCTGGGGTGAGGTTGCTAATACTACAGGCTATGAACTTTCCCGGAATGGCAGCTGGCAGGAGGTCGGCGGGATTACCTCTTATCAATGCCGGCTAAGCGATTCGGGAACTTACTACTTTAAGGTGAGGTCATTCAATGGCTGCGGTACGGGACCGGAAAGCAAGGCTATCTCGGTTTTTGTCAAAAATATCCCATTGTCAGTTGAAATCAATGTTTCTCCCAATCCTTTTGTACCTTCCAGGGGACATGACCTGATCACATTCTTCGGCCAGACGGCAAAGAAGGCGAAAATTGATATTTATGATAAAGCAGGTCGGTTTATTCAAACGATTGAAAACAAGAGTAACATGAATGAAATACCCTGGAAGCCAACCGATGAGGATGGTCATTGGCTGGCCAGTGGAGTATACATCTGGGTGGCTGAAACTCCGGATGGAGATATATCTCGTGGTAAATTTGCCATAATAAAGTAATATTAACAGGTTGGAGGTAAAAAATGAAATTAAGTTATTTAATAGTTGTTTTTACAGTTCTGGCGGCAATGACTGCCGCCCATGCAGCCGGGGAAACAGGAGCTCAATTCCTGAATATCGGGGTTGGTGCCAGGGCCACGGCCATGGGGAACAGTTTTGTTGCGAGCGCTGATGATCCCAGTGCCATATATTGGAATCCCGCCGGCCTTGCCCAATTCGAGTACATCGAAATCATGGCTTCTCATAATTTCTGGATTGAGGACATGAGTTATCAGTTTGCCGGTGCGGTTTTTCCCACCGAATACGGCAGTTTTGGAATTTCTTTTGCCTATTCATCATCTGGTAAAATCCCCAAATATGAAAACTTCACTTATCTGGGAGATTTTAACGCTTATGATATGGTGGGCACGGTCGCCTATGCGGCCAGGCTTGGTGATTTTATGTCGCTGGGCGGAAGTTTCAAATTAATCCAGCAGAAAATCGAGGAAGAGTCGGGCTTTGGTTATGCCTTTGATATTGGAATACATAAGTATCTCGACCCGGAGCAAAAAATAAGTATCGGAGCAGCCGTACAGAATATCGGTCCCGATATTAAGTTTATTAATGAAGCCGACCCCCTTCCATTTAAAATTAAAGGTGGTATGGCGGTCAGTCTGGGTTCCTTTAAAGTGACCGGTGATATCACCTCGCCAAAAAATGAAGATGTCTATTTTAATTTCGGAGGGCAGCTGGCTATAGGGGAGATTCTGGCCTTACGGGCCGGATACAATGGTGAACAGAAAATGACTGCCGGAGCAGGTGTTGTCTTTCATGATGCTGAGCTTGGTTTCTCTTATGTGCCCATGGAAGAACTTGGTTCCAGTACGATGTTGTCACTGGCTTTTAAATTCTGACGCTGACCAGCCACCTGAACTTCAGTATGATAAAAAAGGAAAACCGGCAATCAGGCTGGTTTTCCTTTTTCTTGACGTGAATTAAGCAAAATCTTGTAAAAGCAAACAACTCCCGGTGATAATTAAACTTTGAGAGTATCGGCCAGAAGAGAAATTATCTTCTCCACCTGATAATCGGCTTTTTCGGCGGTGGCAAGAATCTGGTTCTTGTTCATCGAAAGGTCGGCAATACCAGATGATGATGGTGCGGTAATGCTGCGGGCAAAAGTAAGAACTTCCAGCATCCGTTCAAGACGTTCTTTATTCAGCCAGAGAATATCATTGTACATGTGAATTTGCAGATATTCCCTGACCGGGGCGATGACCAGGGCGCTTTGAAAAGCTTCACTCAGCGAACGAATTTCCGATGGGACCGGTAGTTCCGGCCGGGATAAAAGAACCAGAACCAGCCGGGAATCCCAGTAAGATTGGTCACGGTCCGATAAATACTGGTCGAAAGCTTGTCGTATGACTTTCGGCAGTAGCCATTCCTCGATCCGGGCAAGCAGAAAATCCCTGGTCGAGGTTTTTTCATTAATCACCGACAGTGTTTCCAGAGCTTTCAGGTTCAAAAAGGCTAAAATAATATGACTGAATCCCGTTGGTTTCTGTATATCGGCTTCGCAACTTTTATTATCGGAATCGGTTGATATTTCCGGTGTTAAGGCTGTTTGCCTTTCAAGCAACCGCGTGAATTTTTCCATAAATTTTTCGACCAGCGGTTCGATGTCGACCGGAGAGTTGATATATTGTTTTACCGCCGCATAAAAATTGCCGACTGCGGTTTTATATTTTTCCGATACCGTCTTTTCATGTTTGTCAAAGGCGCGCAGCATATCCGGGTTCATCAGTTCCCGATAGGGTTTTAAAAGCGGTTCAAGCTGAAGTTCACGGCGGGCTTCATCGATATTCGGTACTCCGGCACCGTTCAAACGGCGGTTCAAAGCCCACCAGGAACCGTCGGTATCGTGAATTTCACGGAAATCCAGGAAGGCATGATACTGGTAGGCATGCAGTTGAGCGAAGAGTCCCCGCTCGGCAATATCCCGGCTGGAGCGAAGATATTCCAGTCCGGACTGGTAGTCACGAAAAGTGTAGAAACAGTTGGCTTCGTTATTCAGAGCCAGGGCTTCAGCCAGATTACGGCGTATCAGCCTGGTCTGTTCGTCCTCACCGACATTAATCGCTGTCGAGGTATGGATATGTCCGGAGGTGGTGTTGTAAGCGTTGTTGTAAAGGATGACTGCCCGTTCATGGCCAGCGCGATTGGAATAAGCCATGACGTTTTCATCGACCCAACCCTGGGAAGTTATAAAATCGTAAAAGGCGAAATTGGCGGCTCCACTGAAAAGATGTCGCCGCCGCATCAGGGGAAAGATGGCGGTTTCATGGCGACTAACCATGTCCCGGTCCACCTTTTCATCCCAGTAGGAACGGCGGTATTCCATGCCGTATTTCTCCGTAAAGCCCTCGATCTGGCCGTGACCGAACATCGGTAATCCGGGCATGGTGACCATCAACACGGCCACCCCGAAATACTTATCGCCGCGGCCAAACTGGTCCACGGCGGTGCGTTCGTCGGGATTATTCATGAAATTGACGAACCGCTTGAGAACCTCGGGGCTGAATTCCAGGACATTTTTAACGGTAGTCCGGTATTTGGCGTTGTCCTCCATCTTGAGCATATTCATAAAGGCACTGTTATAAACACGGTGCATACCCAGCGTGCGAACAAAATACCCTTCCATGAGCCAGAAGGCCTCAGCTAAAAGGAGTGTATCCGGAACTTCTTTAGCCACCCGGTCAACCACCTCACGCCAGAATTCTTTGGGAAAGTGGGCGTCAAACTGCGCCCGGGTCATGCCGTGTTCAGCCCGGGAAGGAATGGCGCCACCCTCGCCCGGCTGGGGAAACCAGAGGCGCTGATAGTGCCGTTTGGCCAGAGTCATGGCGGCGTCGAAACGGATTATGGAAAACTTGCGGGCCACGTGCAGGATGGTCTGAATGACGGCTTCACGCACTTCCGGCAGCAGGAAATTGAGCTGGGCGGTATCGTTCCAGGGCATGCTCGTACCGTCATTACCGTGATATATATATCGGGTATCGCCGGTCCACTTATCAATACGTTTGAAAACGACCGCGGCATCACGGTGATGCCAGTAACCGTCCTCAATCTGGATGCAGACCCGCGGGTCATCGGACAGGTCGTTACCCGTGTACTGGTATGCCGGGAACGGCGGGTATGAGGCTTGAAGAAACCACTGCGGGTGTTCGATAACCCATTTCGAGTAAATACCCATATGGTTCGGGACCATATCGCTGGCCAGGCGGATACCTCGCTGCCAGGCGCGTTTTTTTAACTGCTGAAAAGCCTCTTCACCGCCCAGGTCATGGGCGATGATATAATCGTAAAGGGAATAGGCCGAAGCCGCAGCTTCGGGGTTACCCATCATCTGTTTAATCTTCTGAGAGGCGGGAGAACGTTCCCAGAGGCCGATCAGCCAGAGTCCGGAAAACCCCCAGCGGGCCAGCTGGTCGAGTTCTTCGTCAGGAATGTCGCTCAGGATACTGATGTTTCTTTGGTATTTTCGCGAAAGCTGGAACAACCACACGTAAATGCTTTTGGCGATCAGGACGACATTGGACATCCAGTCGGCATCCCGGCTGAAAGCCGCCGGTTCCCCGTAGGCCAGGTCAATACCATAGGCGTCACGGTCGAAACGTAAAGCTTCAAGCGGACCCGGACCAAGGCCGCGCAGGGTGCGCTCTTCTTCCAGGACGTCAATCGCCAGAAGTAATCGTTCCAATAGCTCCAGCGGTAAAAAGTGCGCCCAGTGACGTCGGATATAATGAAGCTGCCCTTCAAGAGAATCAGAGCTGTCCCGGATGGGTGAATACAGACATTCAAAAAGAGTCAGCCCGATCGGTTTAAAAGGGGGTTGGGTGCTGAAGAATTTTTCCAGACTCTTTACAAGTGGTTCATAGGGAGCTTCGGTTTTCAAGTCGGTATCGTCAAAAAGAAGCCGGTATGGTTTTAAAGCCGGGTTGGCCATGGATAGAAACAGCAGTATTATTTCCCGGATGATGGTGTCAAAAGAGTTAGCGGCCGCAAGAGCCTTGACCAGAAAATCGGTGTCGCTTTGTTTTCCTTTGAGCACCAAAGATGGAGGAAAGAGCTTCACGAATGAAGGCGGGGGCTGAATAACCGTCGCCTGGCTCTTATGGGTTTCTGTCCATTTAAGTCCCCGGGGAATAACACCCGGCTGTTCCTCGTGACTGTACAGCTCGATGATATAACGAAGAATGTCTATAAGAACACTGATGGATGTAAGCTCACCACCATGGACCGGCTGTGGTAACCGGGCACTGGCAGCCCGCTTCTGGTTGATGCGGTCGGCCAGACGTCGGAGAAAATACACCTCTCTGGCCGGAGACAGCTCTGCGGGCATTTCCTCAAATGCCTGTAACTCCAGCCAGTTCCAGCTCTTACGAGATAAAGGAAAACCAAACTGGCCGTAATTGCGAAGTATATTTAATAAAGCGGCTTTCATCTTATTCTTTAACAATTTTATAATCGGCTAAAAAATCCGGCACATAAGGTTTTTTATCCGAATTCAAAACAGAATATATAAAAATTGAAGAATAAATGCTAATTAAATGTGAAGCTTTAAATTGATAGCTCTTCCAGCACGGCTGATAATCTGATAAATTGACTACCTGCAAAAAAGAAAACAGGAGCGGTTATAAATGCGCATCAGGAAAATGGTGTTTGTTTGCAGAGAGATATAATTCGATTATGTTTCTTATATGAAGCTTTTGTTCGGGAAGGTGATTTTAATCGCCTTGACAGCAAAAAACGTCTATTTTATCTTGATTTTAATTATTCGTAAAAAAAATAAAATAAGTTGAGGTTAAGATTGAAGATGCAGTATCGGAAAAAGACTTCGGATTTGATAGGGTTTTTCTCCATAGCGATACTTCTGGGTATCACCAGCTGTGAGAAAAAAATATCCTATCCGGTGACGGAAGTGAAAACTGTGACGGATACCCTTCATGGGACTGTTATTGAGGACCCTTATCGCTGGCTGGAAGACCAGAATTCTCCTGAAACCAGAGCCTGGATAGAAGCGCAGACCGCATTGCTTGATTCATTGAAGAGGGAATTTCCCGGAATGGATAAAATCCGTCGGCGCCTGCTGGAATTAATAAAAGTCGATGTAACCGGGATACCGACCGAAGCAGGCGGCAAATATTTTTATTCTGCCCGCTCCAAAGATGAAGAATTGTATTCGATTTATGTTCGCGAAGGTCTGGAGGGTCCCGAAAAGAAACTGGTTGACCCCCGGCAAGTGGATGAGAATTTAACCCGGAGTGTGGAAATACAGGCGGTTTCCGATAACGGCGACTTTCTGGCTTATAATGTTCGCGAAGCCGGTCAGGATGAAGTAATTGTTAAAATAATGAACGTGAATAGCGGTCATTACCTTGATGACATATTTCCTAAAGCTTATTATACCAGCCTGGATTTTACCAGGGATAATAAAGGCTGTTATTATGGTCGCATGGAAAAAGAAGGCAGCCGGATTTATTTTCATCGCTTCGGCACCCCTTTCACCGGCGACCGACTGATTTTCGGCGAGGGTTATGATGCCCAAAAATATATCTCAGCTTCTTTATCCGAGGATAAGAAATATTTGATGATAGTTGTTTATCACGGCGCCGGCGGGTTGAAAACCGAGGTCTGGCTTAAAGATGTTTCAAAAGACGGACCTGTCAAACCCATAGTCACTGATATCGAGGCGCAGTTTAGCCCTGTTATTGTTGATAATAAGATGTATTTCCTTACCGATTGGAAGGCGCCGAATAAACGTGTGCTGGCGGCCGACCTGGCCAAGCCCGCTGTTGAAAACTGGTTGGAGATAATTCCTGAAAAGGAATTCCCCATCGAGAATTTAAGCCCGGCGGGAGGAAAACTGTTCGTCGAATATCTTGAAAACGTCACCGGGCATATCAGGATTTTCAGCCCTCAGGGAGAACTTACGGGTGAAGTGGCGTTGCCTGCGCTGGGTTCGGTCAGCGGGATGTACGGCCGCTGGGCGGGCAAGGAAGCCTTCTATAAATTCTCCACCTATACTATCCCGGAAACGATTTTTCGCTTCGATGTATCCAGCGGTAAGAGTTTTGTCTGGAGTGAAAAAAAAGTGCCGTTTGCCAGTAATGATTATGAAGTCAAACAGGTCTGGTTTACTTCCCAGGACAGCACCCGGGTGCCGATGTTCCTGGTTTATAAG
The DNA here is from genome assembly GCA_028715215.1 of Candidatus Zixiibacteriota bacterium. Classification (GTDB taxonomy): domain Bacteria; phylum Zixibacteria; class MSB-5A5; order GN15; family FEB-12; genus JAFGNW01. The sequence continues at coordinate 3,971 of JAQUSF010000043.1, read as the reverse complement.
AAGGGGTTAAAGCTGGATGGCCACAATCCCACCCTGCTGACCGGATATGGCGGTTTCTCGGCAAGTATGACGCCGTATTTTTCAGTTCGCTATGCCATGTGGCTGGAGATGGGCGGTATGCTGGCGGAAGTCAACCTTCGCGGTGGCTCCGAATTCGGCGAAGCCTGGCATCGGGCGGGCATGCTCGAAAGCAAACAAAATACCTTCGATGATTTTATCGCCGCCGCCGAGTGGTTGATCGATAATAAATACACCCGGGCTTCCCGGCTGGCCTTGTTCGGCGGCAGTAACGGCGGTCTTCTGATGGGAGCGGTTTTGACCCAGCGACCCGAATTGTTCAAAGCCATTGTCTGCACTTACCCGTTGCTCGACATGCTTCGCTATCACAAATTTTTACTCGGTCCCCTGTGGGTGTCTGAATACGGTAGTGCCGATAATGCCGAACAGTTTGAATATATCTATAAGTATTCACCTTACCATCACGTCAAAAAGGGTGTTTCGTACCCGGCGGTCCTGTTTATAACCGGCGATGGCGACACGCGGGTTGACCCGATGCATGCCCGGAAAATGACCGCTATGCTTCAAGCCCGAACCGGCTCGGGCAATCCCATTCTGCTGCATTATGAAACGGCTATAGGTCATTCCGGAGGCCTGGCGGTTTCAAAAGGTATAGAACAGGAGATTGATATGCAGAGCTTTCTGAGCTGGCAACTCGGTCTTGAACTTTGATCAAAGCTGGATACGAAAAGTCAGACAGCTTGATATTGAGCCTGTTTTGTATGATTTATAATTAGTTGACAAGGTCAGAGGGTTTGTTTTTTAAATTTTCACTATGTGCAGGTTTGTAACAAGGAGGTAAACATGTGGTTGAAATGCACCCTGTGCAAATACACCTTTTATGGTTCCGCCAGAGATTGGGGGCAACCGTGTCCCCAGAAAAATTGCGAAGGAACCCTCGCTTATGATACCGGCTTTCAAGCATATTTCCCAACCAGTTCACCCAATCTTTTGAGGCGGTATTTCAAGTGCAGTTACTGCAAGAAAATTATCCCCGAAGGTGAGATGGACCGGATGAATTTGAGAAAATGCGTCCGGTGCGGAAAAGTAGGGGGGATGTCGCCGATTTAAGTGTATTTGTAAAATTCGGAAAGGTCGAAACCATATTGCCGCAGTAAAACGGCGAAAATGATTCCGACCTTTTTTATGTTTTTTTCTCGGATTAACGCCAGGCGCCGATAATTATCCCTGCCATTACGAAACCGACCAGGTGGTAGAGAATATTGATGACTGTCAAACCCGCCGGTCTTTTTTCAAAGGTATCGTTTATTCCCATTGAGGTCAAAACAAAACATACGCCCACCAGGATACTGATAGTTATCCCGTCAGCTATAGTAGTCCGGGCGGTCATTAGCATCAGCCGGGCAATGCCGTAACAGGCGATGAAAGAGCCGATAATGGCAATTATGTAATTAACGGCCGAGGCATCGGCAATAACCTGTTCTTTGGTTTTTTTGATGCCTTTCATCCAGGCATTTCCAAACAGTATCGATGAATACCAGATCCCTCCCAGGACCATATAGACGACGGCGGCAATAAAGACAGCCCAGTAATTAATTGTCATTGTTTCCATTTATCTCATCCTTGATTTAAGATTTAAGGTTATTTGTCTTGAACTCATAATTAAATTATATAATCGTCCAAAACGAACACAACGAAAATAAATCGCTCATCTTGAAAACCAGTTTTCGTTTTATTCTCTGATAAAACCCTCCAGGGGTTTTCGTTCCGGGGCTGTTTTTGCCGGTTTGACGGGGAACCCCAGGGGTGTTATGGTGGCTATGTAATTGTCTCTGGGTATATGCAGCCGGTCTTTAATATCATCACGGTCCATGGCCGCTATCCAGCAGGTGCCCAGTCCGTAAAACCAGGCGGCCAGGATAAAGTGGTATGCCGCAATACAACCGTCCTGAATATAACGTCTCGATATTGCGGGGTCGGCGCCGATGACCACCGCCGTGGGTGCGTTGCCAATCGGTTGCGTACTTTTTTCACGGGTTTTTGACAGCCACATTAACAGTTCCCGGTCTTTTATGAATTTGAAATAATACGGCTGAGAATTACGGGCGGTGGGAGCAAAACGCGATAATTCCAGAACCTGCCGAAGTAAGCTTTCGGGAATCTCGGTATTTTCAAAGTGACGGAAACTTCGCCTGGTCAGTAAGAGCCTGTCACCCGTCATGTATGAAGTCACCCGGTGGTCGAAATACTGGAATTCCACGACTCGTTCTTCCGGGTCATGAGCAAAAAAATGATAAATATGGTATTTTTCATTTACCGCGGGTACACTCATCGAAATATCTTTCAGCCGGTCGTGGAGTTTATCAACTTCATCCCTGCTTTCATAAAAGAAAGTCAGCATAGCCCGATTTTTAACCTCCTCGCGCCGGCAAAAACCAAAGAGAAAGTTATGGTGTCTGAAAATAAGACAGTCTTTCTGGTTCAGCCACAACTCGCACCCGATTTGATTTAAATAGAAATCTTTCAATTCTTCAAGCTTTTGGGTCTTAAAAAAAATAATACCACTCATGAGAAGCCTCTTTATGTTTCTTTTTTTTGCCGATTAAAAAACCAAATTAATTTAATCTTGTCTTCCGGTCAAGAGTTCCCCGGATGGTTTTTTCCATTGAGGTATAAATACTTATAAGTCGTGACATTTTGATGACAACTTATTATGTTATTTTTGATAATTTTTTTTCTATATTATTTCTGTTAATTTTATGAACCGAAACATTATTCGGGGTGTTTTAGGATATTACATCTTAATTGACAGAAAGATACACTTTAGGTTAGAAATATTTTGTATTGACAGTCCTTAAACTAACGAAGGAAAGACAGTTGCGAAAAGAGCATGAAAACAGGCCTATCCGCTTTGCCTTCCTGATATTTATCGTTATTGTCATATTTTCGGTTGGTCAATTAACATGGTGGTTGATTTTTCAAATAAATAATAACCAGGTAAAAAAGCAGCTTCAGCTGGATAAAATGAACCTGGAGATTCAATATCTGGCGCATCATATCAACCGTGATTTCCAGAGTTTTATAGATATCGTATCGGTCAAACTGAGTTCGGAAGATGAACAGAAGCAAAGCCATGAGAAGTTTTTATCCCGCTTACTTGAAAACCCGGCTATTTACGGCTATCTGGTAAATGACAGCACTCGCGCTGTAAAGTATTGGGGTGGCGTAATTGATTCGACTTATTACGCCCGCATAAATGAACGCACCTGGTTGTTTTTTGACCCGCATTTTCCTGAAAAAATCATAAAAACACATAAAGCCAGATTGAGATTCACCAATTCCGGATTCAACAGCGGTGCAGGCAAGCCCTGGGTAAGCGCGAGTATGTTTCATATTGACCCGGCGGTCACAGAGGAACTGGACAGGGAAGCCCGGCGTCATATAGTGATGTTTGTTTCAGAAGGCGTTTTTTTCATGTTGATAATCCTTTTCGGGGCGTTTCTTATTTATCGAACCCTGCAGCGCTCGGAAGATTTAAAAGTACGCCAGCGGAACTTCATCCAGGCCGTTACTCATGAATTCCGTACCCCGCTCACTTCGCTCAGACTTTACCTGGAGACTCTCCAATCCGGTAAGGTAATTGTCGAAAAAACAAGTGAAATCCACGCCCGGATGCTTGATGATTGCGACCGTCTGGATCTGATGATTGACAATGTTCTTCAAGCCGGGTTATACGAAAAAGGCGGTTATAAATTGCATCTGGTAAATACCGACCTGGCGGCCGACCTAAATGAATACCTGGACCGGCTGGAATCTTTTTTCAGACGCCATAATGTTCAATTTCTTAGAGATATTCAACCGAATCTCATTGTCAGAACGGATTACCCGGCGCTGGAGCGGGCGGTTACCGCGCTGGTGGACAATGCCATTAAATATACAACCTGTGAAGAAAA
>JAQUSF010000042.1 GCA_028715215.1 Candidatus Zixiibacteriota bacterium | reverse complement strand
TTACCGATACCAACGCCACCGGCTTATACAAACTCGTTTACCATCTGGGAGTGGATAAGAAGCTGGGCGGGTTTCGCGATTATTCCGCCAATCTTATTCCGGCCCCGACCGGCGAGGAACCGCTCGTTACAGCCTTCGAAAAACTGTTCGCCCTGGCTGACCGGGAAATGGAGTTTTATACTTTCGGGGGCAAGTCCGCCTGGCCCGATTTGAAAAAAGACATCAGAGCTATGACCTCAAAACTGCCCGATACGGTAAAAACCATCCTGGCGGAAATCATAGTCAACCTGACCGACGCTATCCGCTGGCGGAACCTGGCCTTCCGCAATTGTGATACTGATGATATGCAAAAAGCCTTCGATATCCGCGACTTGTCCGATACCCAGGGGGACGGCATGGTTTATTATCATGTCCTCGATGATATCGCCAGAACTATCGATTGGCCGTCGCTTCATTATGCGGCTTTAAAAACAGCCGCCGTTGCGGAAAAAGCCGAGCGGGCACTTATCAAATTCAAAAGCCGGATACCCGATGATTTTGAAATGGAAATCCCGACCCCGTTCGGGAAAATAGCGGTCTTCTCCCCCGTCTTCCTCAAAGACAAAAAGCCGACCTCGTTATATTCCTCAATTCGCGCTCCTATCCCCGGCTGGCTGGAGTACGAGGCAAGCAACAGCCTGTTAATAATCGATTTCGGGCGTAACCTGATATACCAGGGCACACCGGGTGCAACCGCTTCCCTTTCCAATCCAATTTCGGTCGTGATTGATCTGGATGGCGATGATTACTACGGCTACGGAAAAAATATTTACCCGCCTTCCACAGGCGTCGGTCTTCTGGGTGTCGGGGTCGTCATCGACTCCAGGGGCAATGACCACTACCACGGCTCGACCTATGCCCAGGGGGCGGGGCTTTTCGGGGTCGGCGTTCTTTTTGACCGCGAAGGTAACGACCAGTATAAGGCGGACCTCTCGGCCCAGGGGGCGGGGTATTTTGGTATCGGTCTGTGCCTCGACGGCACCGGTGACGACCGCTATTACCTGTACGGCGATGGCCAGGGCATGGGCGGGGTCGGCGGCGGGGTTGGCGTGCTGGCCTCGTTTGGCGGCAGGGACGAATATATCGCCGAACCTTACGCCGAGGTTTTCAACCGGGGTGATTATCACAGCGAGATGAAAATCAACGGCAACAATGCCCAGGGTGCCGGGTTCGGACGGCGCGGCGATGGTTCCGACGGCCATGCCTGGGCGGGCGGATTGGGCGCAATTATCGATATTCACGGTGATGACCATTATTACAGCGGTAACTGGACACTGGGTGTCGGCTACTGGTTCGGAACCGGTATTGCCCTGGATAAAAACGGCGATGATTTCTACGAATCGTGCTATTTTACCCAGGGCTCCGGGGCACATTATTGTAACGGGATATTGATTGACGAGAATGGTAATGACCGGCATGAACTGTATGAAACATCGGGGGCGGCGTTCGGATTCGGCTGGGATTATACCAATGCTTTTCTGATTAACAAAAACGGCAATGATATTTATCGGGCGAAAATTATTTCGATGGGGCTGGCGCAGATACGCTCCAACGCTTTCCTGATTGATATCGGCGGGGATGACAGGTATTATCTCGGGGAGAACACCCCCGGTCTGGGTGAAGCTACTTTCCGGGAAGATTATTCAAAACCCGGCCGGCTCAGTGCTTATAATTCTTACGCCAAATCTTTCGGCGGTTTTATTGATATAGGAGGTACAGATACCTATTTTACGTTTAATAAGGACAAAGAATACGAGCATCCCGGAGCAAAGAACAATTTTATGTGGTTTACACCGAACAAAGGAGACAGTACCTATGGTGCAAACAACTACGGGGTGGGGATAGATATTGAAGAGGGCACAATTCCAGAGTTGTTAAAGTAGCGCAGTAACTACCACCTGATTCCGGTCAACCAGCCGAAGAATGCCCCCGAGTACATCTACCAGCGCGACGCTCTCATGCGAACCGATGACAACGGCGGCAGCGCACCCAACTACTATCCCAACACACAGGGTAGAACAGCGCCGGACAGCAAGGCAGACGACCCGCCGAGGGAAGCTTTCGGTCCCTTCGACCGCCATGAATACTACCATCCCAACAGCGATTTCGAACAGGCCGGCCTGCTGTACCGTAAGGTGATGACCAAAACCGACCGCGACCATCTTATCGGCAATATCATGGCGCATCTCGGCAACGCCCAGAAACGGTTTCAGCTTCACCAGGCGGCGATATTCTTTAAAGCCGACGAAGATTACGGTAAACGGATAGCCGAAGGTTTGAAACGTGATTTGAATAAAGTCAAGAAACTGGCGGCGATGACCCGGGAAGAACGCGTCCAGGAAACACTGAAGTAGCATTAGAAAACCGTCGGGAACCACTTCCCGACGGTTTTTTTGTCTCAACTAAAAAAATTCTCTAAAGTAAAAAGGCAAAGAGACTTAAAGCGGACATATACCTTTGCCTTTTCGACTTCGCTTCGAATACCGAAAGAAAAACCGGATTAAATTATTTAATCATTCACCTGGTATGCGCGCCAGGGTCGGGGCGAGTAGATAAACAGCCTTGAAGGCATCCTCCACATTACAGCCCTGGCATTTTATCTCGCGTATACCGGTAATTTCCGAGGTTTCGGTATCGACCAGCTTAGCCGCTATTATTATATCCCGACCCAGTTTGTCGATACTTCCGGATATTAAATACCGGGCGCCGAGAATTTTCCCTATCCGGGCCGCCTGCTTTTCGATATATCTTGATTCCTGAAATTCAAGTTCCTTAATAATCTCGTCAATCCGCGAACGTTCCACCAGCTGCACGTAAGGACTGTTCACCAGCTTACTCTCCAGAAACCGCGGCACCGATAAACCCATCTCCCCCTCCAGGCCGGAACAGCTGAAAGGCATAACGGCAAGCACAAATGGTCCCCCGGAATCCAGCAATGGTGTCTGCGGCGAGGTAATAGCGAATTTACTCATAAAGCACCCTTGCGACGGTACTTCCAGGTTCAATTCCCACAGATTGAGCCGGCCGGTATCGCTGTTATCCGAATCGGCCAGAGCGGCGACCAGCATATCCGCTTTCGGAGCCACCGCAAAAGTGAGAATTTTCTCCTGCAATTTGTATTCATAAGCGGTATGCCCTGAGGTTATATCGCGGAAAGTCAGGATGTTCTGCTGGAGGGTGGAGTTATCAAGGACGATATAGCAATTGCCGGGTGTAATATCAAAAGCTCTTATCGACCTGTTATTATCCTCGAGGACCTTCACCAGGCTGCCGTCATTCCAGTCGTAAAAAGCCATGTTATATTTAAAAATCATCCCCTGGCCGCCTTTTTTCAACACCTGTTCGTCAAGACCGACAGCGATAAAAAGACGGCTGTCATCAGAGCCGGCCGATAGAATATCAATCCCTGAATTGGGCATGGTCTGAACATCGATTTCCACCTGGCGTATCGCTTTCATCTGTTTAAGGTCCCACCAGATAAGACGCCGGTCCTTGCCAACTGAGAGCAGTTCGTTTTTGTCGGTCCCGAAAACGACGTAAATAACCTCGTCGTCATGACCCTTGAGGGTACCTTTGTGAAAACCGCCGGGAAATTCCCAGAGGAGAATTTCTTTTTTAGAACCACCGGCCGCGAGCAGTCTGCTGTCAGGACTCAGGCAGAGCACTTTTATTTTGCCGTTGAATTCATCCAGAGTTTTCAACAACGTTCCTGAACCGAGTTCCCAGACCGATATTCGTTTATCATCGGCGGACGCTACCAGGTATTCATCACCCGCGCTGAAAATGATTTCATTTATCGCTTTTCGGTGAAACTTCAACTCATGAACCGGGTCGTCACTTTCAGCATCATAAATAAAAAGCGTACCTTCTTTTGTTCCTGCCGCAATCAAAAGATTATCTTCGCCGATAGCAATTGCCGTAAGCCTTTCGGTTTTTACGGGAAGCTGCTTTTTAAGATACAAATCGACCTGAGCAGTAACCGGCACGGGCAGCATTACCGCCCCTACCACCAGATAAATAAACAGTTGTTTCATTATGTCATCTCGAGAATATTTTTAAAGCTCCTTCGCAGTACCTTTTAAAAGAAAGCGGAGAGACCGCCGTATATGATAAAACTTACGTCACCGCCTCCGAGCCCGATACCCAGGTTACCGGAAACATCATAGGCTAAATTGTCGCTCACAAAATATTTTAATCCGCCGCCGACCTGAAGGAACGTATAGTCGATAAAATCCGCCGGTTCTTCGGGGGAAATGTCAAACTGGTAAATCTGGCTGCTCAGGTAGGGGACGATTTTTTCGCCGGTTACGAAATTGTAGCGCCCGAATAATGTCAAGCTGATATTGGAATCATCATCGTCACCCGAACTGGCATATATGACCATCGGCCCGCCACCGAGTTCCACATTGGGGGTGATAAATTTACCATAGATGAAATTTACCAGAATAACGGTCATACCCTCAAAGGCAATCAGGCTGCCCTGAACCTGAATTTCCTTATCACCCTGCTCGACCTGGGCGCCTGAAATCGAAACCAGGCATAAAATCAAAATTCCTGCATAAATAATTTTTTTCATGATATCCTCCCGAAAAAGGTTTTTAAATTAATAGATAAAAACTATATGCCTTGGATTGGGAAAGCAAGATATATCTTTTCTCATAATGAAATAGCCAGTTCGAAAACCCGGCACAGTCCGCCCTTACAGAAAACCAGACAGGTAAAAAAGCGCCCGCTCCCGTTAATATTTCCATTTCGCCATTACCGGATGACTTCTTAGTTAGGTCATTCACAAGAATTTCTCGAACTCGATTTCGTCGCGCATGGGAATGCCGAAATTACCGACTTTCGGGATCGATGGTTTCAATTTACGGGAGTATTCTAAAGCGTTGACATGCACCGCCGCCAGCGTATAACCGCGTCGCAGGTAAAAGCGTATGGCGTCAAGATTGTCGTTGGTGGTGATAAACCACAAACGCATGCAGCCGGCCCGGCGGGCGGCTTTTTCGACTCGCTTCATCAGAAGGGTGCCGATACCCCGATATTTTTCGAAGGCATCCAGCGTGATAACCTCACACCGGTCGCCGTTTATTTCATAGGTTACCAGTCCAACCCGATTGCCGGCGGCATCCACGGCATAGAAACCGGGCAGTGCCGCCGGATAGACTTTTCTCCCCCGAGTGATAATAAAATCGGCCAGCCAGTGGCTGATGACTTCCTTCACCCAGGTCTTATCATTTTTTGTAATTTTTTTAATTTTAAAGTGCATATTATTCTCTATAAAAATTAATCTAATGGCGCTACTTCTGGAATCCATTGCCCATTAGCCCAGTAATATTTTACAATAGGAATTTTATTTAAGTCATTATATAGCAACTGTTCATTGTCAAGAAAATTTATTAATCAACTTTCGAATATTACTTCAGCTTTGACATCTTTTGGAACATAGGTAATTTTATTTTCTTCGAATAATGAGTGAGTAATGATAGTAGAATTCTATCTCGCTCATAACAAGGTTGTGAAAATAAAATATGCAGTCCATTTTATAAACCACCTGTTAACCCGTCATAAATAAAGGTTGTTCCAAGATATAAAAGAAAAGCGGCGCACAACAACAACAATGTCTTGAGGCCGGTTCCCATGATTATGTTTTTACCTTTCCAGATGAGTATCGAAACCGCCGTGTACCAGACGAAATCGGACATGATGTGACCAAAATAAAAGACCACCGGCCCGATAATGCCGAAATGCATGGACTTTACCAGGAATGCCAGGCCGGTCGTGCCCCACCATACAAACCAGTACGGGTTTGACAGCGTAGCGAGAATGCCTTTACCGGCGAGTTTTTTCTCCGAGTTCTTCGGGTTGTCCTCAAGCTCATAAGATACTTTTTTTCTGATTGTGTCCCGAGCCATGGAGATACCCATCAGTATCAGGGCGGCACCGCCGGCCACCCCGATAATCTTGGTGATGAGAGCATTTTCGGTAATTACCGCCACGCCGAAGGAAAGCACCACCACCACCGCGACCTCGGCAAGGGCATGGCCGACCGAGATAACCGGCCCGGTGCGCCAGCCGTGCAAGGGAGTCTGCGAGACGCCGACCGCCAGAAGCGGACCGGGCATCAGTGCCCCCGAAAATCCGACCATGAACGAGTTGAAAAACAGAAGCACCAGTTCCATGACGGTTAAAATAACCAAAAAGAGTCTTTAAGTAAATTGGAAATATTTATACAAAGATAGTAGTATCGTCACCCGGCCAATACGGCTGAAAATCCCGTTTCGCGAACTCTTCCAGGATTGTCATTTTAATTCCGAAAGGTCCAGCGTCAGACCGGCACTGACCTCGATATAATTATCCCCGAAAGCTTCTTTGAAAAGCCGGCGGGCATTATCACCTGAGCAGTGGCAGGGCGCGGCATAGCGTACACCCATACTTTTTAGTTCCTCGATTACAGCGCCGATAGCCTCCTCGGAATCCCGGACCAGGTGAAAACCGCCGATGACAAGAAAGAGTTCGTCAGGAAACATCTCTTTTACTTTACGGGTGATTTCCACGATACCGGGATGAGCGCAACCGGTGACAATGACCAGCCCCCGTTTCGTTTTAAAAACCAGCGCCTGCTCCTTGATATCTTTCCCCATCTGGCCGGTGGTATAGATATTTTCACCGAGACTGGTTGAAGCCGTTATCTCAAACAAAGCCGCTCCGGACTCCTGCGGGATACGTTTAGTTTCAGGTGAAAAAGCCTGCAACATATATACCTCCGCCCGGTCGCATTGCGGCAGGATATCTCTCAGCCCTCCGGTATGGTCCCAGTGGTCATGAGAGATAAAGATAAGTTCGATATCTTTCGGTTCGAGATGCATATGGCGCATATTGGCCAGAAGGATATCCCCCTTCGCGCCGGTATCAAAAAGGATGGTCTTCACGGCGCCTGTTATGAAACATCCAAAACCCCAGTCGGCTTTAATATTTTCTTTGCTGGAATTATTATCATAGACAATCTCCAGACGAAGATTGTCAAGGGCAAAACTTTCGTGTCCGTCATTGTCCATAAATTCTTTTCCTTCCTCCGCCCGTATCGACTCGCCCGGAAACATCATAAAGCTAAAAGACACTATTGTCAAGATGCTGATAACTTTTCTCATTTAACTGCCCTTTATTTTTTAATTCCCATCAGCAAAAATGCTTCATGGCCGTCATCATGAACATCATATGGATACTTTTCCACCACAAACCCTGTTTCGGCCAGCAGTTCCAGCCACCTTTTAAGAGGAAACAGACCGCTGATATGCCGGTCATGCTCGATGCGTACTTCGCCATTCTCGTGAATGATATAAATCATCAGGTATTCATAGGTAGTGTCATCAGGGTCAGGGTCGAACTGGTAGTCGATATACACCAGGCGGGTACGGTCACTGGATCCGGTATCATGACCGACCACTCCGTCAACGAATGTTTCGGCAGTGTAATCGGGTGCGGTAATAAAGACACCGCCGCTTTCCAGATGTTCCCAAGCGGTTTTGAAGGCGGCACGAAGGTCGTCCTCGGTCCGCATATAATTGATGGCGTCATGTATCAGAACGGCTTTGAATTTACGACCCAGCCGGACGGTCCGCATATCACCGACAATATGCTCAACCCCCGGATTGAGTTTGCGGGAATTGTCCAGCATTTTATCGGACAGGTCCACAGCTGTAGCTTTGAAATCCGAAGTCAGATGCGAAAGGTTATTACCGCCGCCCACGCCCAGTTCCAATATTTCGTGCCGTCCGGGACCAAGTTTATCTCGCAGAGCCCTCGTCCAGAAACCAGCTTCTTTAACATAATTTTTTGGGTCGCTTACCAGAGGCCACAGATAGGCAAACTCATCGTACAGACGATTTTGTTTTATTTCATCAAGTTTCATAAGCTAATAATCCTCTCGTTTTTTCTTATCTGTCCGATATTTTATAATTTACTCGTATTGAATAATATACCGGAACTATTAAATAACGAATTACTTTCTTTTTTATAAAAAAAAACAGAACCGGAAAACGGTTCTGTCGGGTTTTTTATTTATGGCCAGAGACCGGGATGGCTATTTCCCGGGGAAATTGGCTTTACGTTTTTCCAAAAACGCCGCGGTGCCTTCTTTTTTGTCCTCGGTACCGCAGATATCACCGAATTTATTCATTTCCAGTTTACAGCCGTTTTCCAGTGTCATATCCAGCCCCCGGTTGATACACTCTTTGGCCATTTTCACCGCTACCGGGCTTTTGGAATTTATAAGTTTCGCCAGCTCCAGTGCTTTTTCCATAAGTTGTTCCGGCGGGTAAATTTCGTCCACCAGGCCGATACGGTGAGCCTCCGCGGCGGTTATCATCTCACCGGAGAGAATCAACTGCATGGCTTTACCCCGCCCTACCAGGCGCGACAACCGCTGGGTGCCGCCATAACCGGGAATAAGGCCAAGGTTGACTTCGGGCTGACCAAGCCTGGCTTTTTCCGATGCCAGCCGGATATCACAGGCCATAGCCATTTCACACCCGCCGCCCAGGGCAAAACCGTTGACCGCGGCGATGACCGGCCGGGGATAATTCTGGATGGTGTCCATCAGCTTCAGACCCTTTTCCGAGACAGCTTTTCCTTTGGTAACATCAGCTGCCGCCAGTTCGCCGATATCCGCCCCGGCGACAAATGCTTTACCCGCCCCGGTAAGAATGACGCACCTGATACTTTTATCGTCTTTATGATTATTGAAAACCTGTTGGAGTTCGGTTATGGTTTCATCGTTCAGGGCGTTAAGCGCTTTTTCTCGGTTAACGGTAATCATCAGGATATCATCTCTCTTTTCCACCAGAAGATTTTTTAACTCGGTCATAGTTGCTCCCAAAATTGAAATTATATGAATTATTACTTGCTACCTTTTATCCACCAGACGTACCATTCGCAGACCCATCGTGTGCACCGTGGTCCCGGCCAGTTCAAACCCGGCTTTGACAAAACAGCCCAGCACTTCTTCGCTGTCACTGTAAAGATTTAGAATAACTTTTATTACCTCCGGCCTTCGAGCGGCGGTTTCATACAAAAGTCCAAGCATCTTGGTCCCGTAGCCGCAGGTGCGCCGGTTGGGGTCAACCAGAAGGTGGGCTATTTCAACGGCATTTTCGATAGGCCGGTTCCAGAGTTCGCCGTAGGCGACCGGTTTGCGCTCGGAAAACAACAGATAAGCGGCGACATCGGGCCGTTGCCAGCTGTCCACAATATCCTCCGGCGGCGGGAAATCCTGCCCCCGGCAAAGGTTTTTATAAGTTTCCTCAGATTCTATCCAGGAGCGGATAATCTGGGCGTATTCGGGATTATAGGGGATAATATCAGCCTTAATACGGATCGGGTCACTCATAGTCAGGATTTCTCCAATTTGATAGTTGAAGGTGAATATAAACAAATTTAACCGGGGGAGCAACCGTGAATCAATCAACTTATAGAAGTATTAAAAACCGGAATAAAAAAACCGCCGAATTGCTCGGCGGTTCTTCATGGGAGGGTGTATGGTCAGGGTACAAAAGTCTATTTAAATTCTTCGCTGCTTCATAATATTAAACAAATTACGTCCGGTTTTGGTTCCATTAATAATAATTTTTTTTATTTTTTTTAACATATTCCATAGTCCTTGTAAGTTATAGACTTACGCCCGCTTGACCGGAATCACAATTTATACTATATATCCTGAAAATTTAATAGAATTACTTAAAGGAGAGAATTTACCGATGATAGATTTTTCTTTTACCGAGAACCATCAGGCTGTCCGCGATATGGCTCGTGAGCTGGCGCGAAAAGTCATTATCCCTTCGATAAAGGATTACGACCGCGCTAATAAAATTAACCCGGAACTTCTGCCGGCCATGAAAAAAGCCAATCTTCTGGGCTTTTGTATCCCGGAAAAATACGGTGGTCTCGGCATGGATTATATCTCTCTGGGCTTAGCCTGTGAAGAACTGGAATACGGGGATACTTCGGCCCGCGTGGTGCTCTCGGTGCATATTGGTCTTTACAGCCTGCCGGTACTTACCTGGGCTGATGAAGAGCAAAAAGAAAAGTATCTTATACCCGTAGCCACCGGAGAAAAAATCGGAGCCTTTGGTCTGACCGAGCCGGGAGCCGGTTCGGATGTGGTCGGACTGCAGTCCACGGCTGTAAAAGATGGCGATTATTATATCCTTAACGGCGAGAAGATGTGGATATCACTGGCCGATACAGCCGATTATCACCTCGCATTTGCCTGGACGGATTTGGAAAAAAAGAAAAAGCGGGACCACAGCGGTCTATCAGCTTTCATTGTGGAAAAGGCATATGAAGGCGTTACCGTCGGACCCATTCACGGCAAACTGGGGGTCCGCGCCGGAGATACCGGCTGGATTTCCTATCAGGATGTCCGGGTACCTAAAGAAAACCTGGTTTATAAGGAAGGTCAGGGGTTCAAAATAGCCATGTTCTGCCTTGACCAGGGGCGCTATACGGTGGCGGCCGGTTCCTGCGGTCTGATTAAAGCCTGCCGGGATGCCTGCGTAAAATATTCTTTCGAGCGAAAAACTTTCACCAGAAATATCGCCGAGCATCAACTGGTCAAGCAGATGATTGCCAATATGGAAGCCGGGTATGAATACAGCACTGCCTTATGGCTCAAAGCGGGGTGGTTGAAAAACCAGGGCATAAGGTCCACCAGAGCAACCTCGCTGGCCAAATGGATAGCCTGCCGTGAAGCCGAGGAAGCCGCCGCCAATGCCGTACAGGTGTTCGGTGCTTATGGTTTTTCCGATGAATATCCGGTCGAAAGATTTTATCGCAACGCCAAGGGAGCCTCCATTTACGAGGGTACCCGCGAAATACATACATTGATGCAGGCTGATTATGCCCTGAGACTGCGTAAAGACACTCCTCTGGAAAGAGACCTGCCCGAAGTCGAGCAGTAAATCTTAACTGGCAGGTAATTGAATATATGATAAGGCATTCATCTAAGTATCTAACAGGTACTTAATTGCCATATAAAGATATAAGATGATAAGCCGATTATATAATATGCTCAATGCCCAGCAAATAATGTCAAAATATGGCAACCTTAAGAAAATTAATTATTTCGTTATTAATTTTCTGGATTTTCAGGATGCCCTGAATACGACTTCACAGATGATTGACAAAGGAACCGACCCCAAGGACACCCGCGAGGTCAAGAAAATCTGCGAAGTTACCACTTTACCACTCAAAGGGCGTTCCGCCGGTTTTATTCTGACTATCAATCTGCCGGAAAAAATCGTCAAATAAAAAAAAGAGTCACCTTTCAGGATGACCCTTCAAATTTAATAGTCATGCGGTTTATTCAACTGTCACCGATGTGGCCAGATTTCTCGGCTGGTCGACGTGGCAACCGCGCATCACGGCAATATGATAAGCCAGAAGCTGAAGAGGAATAACGGAAAGAAGCGGCGTCAAGAGTCTGAATGTCTGGGGAATATAAATGACATGGTCAACCCGGTCGGCGATTTCGTTGTCGCCTTCGGTGGCAATAGCGATAATCCGTCCGTTACGAGCTTTAACCTCGGCAATATTGGACATCACTTTGGCATAAACCGGGTCTTTAAGAGCAATCACTACCACCGGCATATTTTCATCAATCAGGGCAATCGGGCCGTGTTTCATCTCCGCGGCCGGGTAGCCCTCGGCATGAATATAGGATATTTCTTTCAGTTTCAGAGCTCCCTCGAGCGCCACCGGATAGTTAATGCCGCGACCGAGATACAGGAAGTTATTATTCCGGTAATAAACTTTGGCGATGCTTTTAATTTCCTCGCTTTTTTTAAGTATCAGCTCCACCTGGTCAGGAATTTTATGGATATATTCTATTATTTCCTGTCCCTGCTGGACCGAAAGGTGACGCATTCTGCCCAGGAGATTGGCAATCAAGGCCAGGACCATAACCTGCGAAGTAAAAGCCTTGGTCGACGCTACCCCTATTTCCGGCCCGGCATGAATGTACACCCCGCCGTCGGATTCACGGGCAATCGTGGAGCCGACGACATTCACCAATCCCAGGGCGGTTATCCCGCGTTTCCTGGCTTCCCGCAAAGCCGCCAGGGTATCAGCTGTCTCCCCCGACTGGCTGATAGCCAGAAAAATCGTGTTTTCATCGAATATCGGGGAACGATAACGGAATTCGGAAGCATATTCGACCTCGACCGGCAGGCGGGAAAGCTCCTCAATCATATATTCGCCAATCAGACCGCTGTGCCATGATGTTCCGCAGGCGGAGATGATGATGCGGCGGAGTTGACGAAGTTCCTCGTATTGAAGATTTAAACCGTTCAGCCGGGCAATACCTTCTTCGTAATTAAGGCGTCCCCGGATGGTGTTCCGGAGAGTGGAAGGCTGTTCATGAATCTCCTTGAGCATGAAGTGGTCATAACCTTCCTTCTCAATCATATCCAGCGTCCAGCTGACTTCGTTTATTTCCGGGGTAATTTTAACGTTTTGAATAGTGGTGATATCATATTTATCGGGTGTAATGGTAGCTATTTCACCGTCCTCAAGATAGACTACCCGGTTGGTATGTTCCAGCATGGCGGAAACATCGGAAGCGACGAAATTTTCTTTTTCCCCCAGGCCGATAACCAGGGGCGAGCCCATCCGGGCCGCCACCATCTGGTTGGGATGCATTGACGAAATCACGGCGATTCCATAAGTGCCATCCACCTGCGTCAGGGCATCTCGAACGGCACTGGTCAGGTCGCCTTTATAATTGAGCCGAATCAGGTGTACCAGTACCTCGGTGTCGGTATCGGTTTTAAAATGCATGCCCTGGCGAATGAGATATTCTTTCAAAGTCCGGTAATTTTCGATTATGCCATTATGAATGAGGGCTATTTCACAGCTTTCGTCAATATGCGGGTGGGCATTGACCTGGTTTGGTTCGCCATGCGTTGCCCAGCGGGTATGAGCAATACCGTGAGTGCTGTTATATACTTTATCCCCCAGCACCTGCTCGAGCATTTTAATCTTGCCCACCGATTTGGAAACCATCAAGCCGTTATCGGTCAATAGCGCTATACCGGCAGAATCGTAACCGCGATACTCAAGTCGTTTAATCCCGGCGAGCAGGATAGGTTTAGCCTGCCTGTAGCCGACGTAACCAACTATACCACACATAAATAAATACCCGTTCTATTTAAAGAATTGTTTGACCCTGTTAAGCAGGTTTTCCGTCATTTGCTTATTATCGGTTTCCACAATAAGTCTGTAAATAGGCTCCGTATTTGACGAACGCAGTTGCAACCAGCCATGTTCGAAATCAAAGCGAATTCCGTCCTGTCTGTCAATACTGGTTTTTCCCAGAAGATTAAGCGCTTCTTTCTCAAACTGATTTAATTTGCCACGAAAGTTGTCAGGAAGCGGTGCCTTTGTTTTTATAATATAATATTTCGGGAATTTTTTAACAAGCTGATTTAAACTTATTTTTTCCTCTGCCAGGCAGGTAAGGACCAGGGCTGCGGCAATCAGGGCATCGCGCCCGGCGTGAAAGGCCGGGTAAATAACGCCGCCGTTTCCCTCGCCGCCAATGACACCACGACGGCGTTTCATCAAGGCAATGACGTTAGCTTCACCGACTTTGGAATAATAAACCTTTGAGCCGGCGGCTGCAGCGACGTCAGCCGTAGCTTTTGAGGTAGACAGATTTATAACCGTAGCGCCTCTGAGGGTTTTTAAAATCTGCCGGACGGCGATTGTCAGAGTAAATTCCTCGCCAATCGGCTGCCCGAATTCATCCACCAGCGCCAACCGGTCGGCATCAGGGTCGCAGGCCATTCCCAGGTCAGCTTTGTTCTTTCTGACCGCGGCGCCAAGTTGAGCAAGGTTTTCTGCAACAGGTTCAGGCTGATGAACAAAACGACCATCGCCCTCACAATTCAAACGCACTACTTTTACACCAAGACATTCTAAAAGCTCCGGCAGTGCTTTCGAACCAGCCCCGTTAATGGCGTCCACCACAACCTTAAACCGGCGTTTTTTTATGGCTTTCTTATTAATGTTTTTTACGGCCAGGGTACGCCGGATATGTTTATCTATCCAGTCCGTTTGAACCGAGACATGGCCAAGGCGCTCCACTGGTTTATAGTCGAACCGGGCATCGTTGAAAATCTTCTCCAGTTTTTTATATTGAGCGGGAGTTATAAATTCACCATGATGGTTGAAAAACTTCAAGGCATTCCAGGGTGCCGGGTTGTGAGAAGCGGTAATACAGATACCACCGGTGGCTTTAAGCTGCTTGACGGCAATCTCAACGGTCGGGGTAGGCACCACCCCTATTTCAATAACATCAATACCCACCGCCGTCAGTCCCGCAATAACCGCCTGACGAATCATATCTTTCGAGGGCCGGGTATCGGAACCTACGATTACCGGGCTCTTTTTTAGAAATGTCCCGAAAGCCGCCCCATAAGCAGTCACCATAACGGGGTCAAGACCCTTGCCGATAACACCGCGGATACCGGAGGTCGATTTGACTAACTGTTTTTCTTTCATACTCTTATTTATCGATAAAATCGTCGTTCTTATTACCTGAAAATCTGATATTTATACGTTTGTAGTCGGCATCCTGCGTTAAAAAAATCAACCGGCAAGTACTTTTTTCATAGCCGGGTGAAGTTTACCGTTAGTCGCCAGTATTTCCTTATCGAATATGGAATATTTTTCACCTTTAAAACGGGTTATTTTGCCTCCCGCTTCTTCAACGATGATTTTGGCGGCGGCGGTATCCCAGGGGTGAAGTTTCAGTTCCCAGAAACCGTCCAGCCTCCCGGCTGCCAGCCAGCATAAATCGAGCGCCGCCGAACCCAGGCGCCGGATGCCTTCGGCTTTTTTAGCCAGCCGGGCAAAAAGACCCAGATTATTGCGCCGGGCCGTACTTATATCATAAGCAAAACCGGTGGCCAGTAAAGCCCGCTGGAGATTATTCTGAGGGGATACGTGAATTTTCTTCCCGTTAAGAAATGCCCCGGCGCCTTTTCGAGCCCAGAACATTTCATTCAATTGAGGGTCATAAACCGCTCCGAGCACTATTTCCCCCTTATATTCCAGAGCCACCGAAACACCATAAACCGGGAAAGCATGCGAATAATTGACCGTCCCGTCGAGCGGGTCGATAATCCAGCGATAGGGGGATTTTCCCCCGCCGCTACCGCTCTCCTCGGTCAGGATTTCATGCCGGGGATAATATCGGTCAATACTTGCGATGATTGACTTTTCTGATTTTAAATCCGCATCAGTCACCGGATCGATGCGACCTTTGAATCTCACTTTAAGACGGTGCTTGAAACCTTTTTTTAATATGGCGCCGGCTTTTAAGGCCAGCTTTCGGCTGAAGGCGCTGAGTTCTTCCGCTTCCCTGTCAATCATTAATTTTTCTCCCGTATCAGGCCGTGACGCTTTTCTTCTGCACCTGTTCGCGTTTGAACTGCATCTGGTATAATTTATAATAAATTCCTTTCTGCTTCAACAATTCTTCGTGTCGTCCCATCTCCCGGACCTGTCCATGATGAAGGACGATTATATTATCCGCTTTTTCGATGGTGGAAAGACGGTGGGCGATAACAATCGAGGTCCGCCCCTTGAGGAGTTCATCGAGAGCCGACTGGATCAATTTTTCCGTCTCCGTGTCAACCGAACTGGTGGCTTCGTCGAGAATCAGAATATCCGGGTCAAAAGCCAGTGCCCGGGCAAAGGAAAGAAGCTGTTTCTGCCCGGTTGAAAGGGTACTGCCGCGTTCCAGGATTTTCGAGCTGATACCCTCGGGCATTTTATCCAGGAAACGGTCGAACCCGACCCGGTTGAGAGCTTTTTTCACCTGTTCATCGGTGATATGTTCATTACGCAAACGGACATTACCGGCGTAATCACCGCTGAAGAGGTAAACATCCTGAAGCACCAGGCCGAGATGTCGCCGCAGCACGGACATGGGCATATCCTTGATTTCGACGCCGTCGATTTTAATCGCGCCGCGCTGATAATCATAGAAGCGATACAAAAGAGAAATAAGGGAACTTTTACCGGCCCCGGTGGCGCCGACAATCGCCACCCGCTGTCCGCTTGCCACCGTGATGGAAATGTCTTTCAGCACCCAATCGTTTTCATGATAGGCAAACCAGAGCTTCTCGATTTCAATCCGGCCTGTAAAAACGCCGTTACTTCTGGGAGTGGCCGGGTCAGAGACAGCCGGCGGGGTATCCAGCAGTTTAAAAATCCTTTCGGAGGAAGCCATCGACGACTGCAGCACATTGTATTGTTCGGACAGGTCTCTGATAGGCCGGTAAAAGCGGTCAACCAGCTGCATGAATGCCACCAGCTCGCCATAGGTCAATAAGGCTTCATTGATACGAATACCGCCGTAATACAAAAGCAAACCGATGGAAAGCGCCCCGATAATTTCCACCGCCGGAAAAAACAGAGCGTAATAATAAATGGAACGGAAATGAGCCCCGCGCAGGTCCTTATTGATAGCGTCGAATTCGCGGAAGGTTTTTTCTTGACGATTAAAAAGTTGTACAATATTGATACCGATAATATGTTCCTGTAAAAAAGAATTAAGCCGGGCCAGACGGGTCCTGACCTGGCGGTAGGCCTCACGGGCTTTCACCTTAAAAGCGAATGTGATAACGACCAGGAGCGGCAGAACCACAAAAGTTATCAGGGCGAGCTGCCAGTTGATATACAGCATGGTGCCGAAAATCAGAACCAGCATGAAGATATCACCGAAAATCCCGACCACCCCCGAAGAAAACAGTTCGTTAAGCACATTGACATCACTGGTGACGCGGGTCACCAGCCGTCCGACTGGATTCTGGTCATAGTATCCCAGGTGGAGTCTCTGAAGATGGCGGAAAACTTCCATACGGATATCGTGCTGGACTTTCTGGCCCAGCCACTGGGTCAGATAGTACTGAAAGTGCTGGGCGATAAAGGTCAATACCATGACCCCGAGAAAAGCCAGAACGATACCGGTAAAGCCCTCCCTGACACCGGTCATGATATGGTCATCGATGGCACTTTTAACGAGGAAAACCAGCACGATTTGAGACAGGGAACCCAGCAGCAGTAACAGTACCGCCACCGTTACCGCCAGGCGATACGGCTGGAGGTATCTCATCAACCGCTTCATCAGCCGCGCATCATAGGCTTTACCCAGCGCTTCTTCTTCGTGAAAATTATTCCAACCGGAGCCGGCCATCAGAGTTTTTCAATCTCCATTTCCAGAAGCTGGGAATTGTAAAGCTCGGCATAACGGCCGTCCCGCTTCATCAGTTCGTCATGATTACCCTGTTCGACGATACGCCCGTCCTCCAGATAAACTATCAGGTCGGCTTCTTTAACCGAGGAGATCCGATGCGAAATAATAAACCGGGTGCAATGGCGATAGTTTTCATTGAGCCGGTCGTATATTTCATTTTCGGTTTCGGTGTCCACCGCCGAGGTGACATCGTCCAGTACCAGGACTGCGGGTTTAACCAGGAGCGCCCGGGCGATCGCCGCGCGCTGTTTTTGACCGCCGGAAAGAGTGATTCCCCGCTCGCCGACGACGGTTTCGTAACCGGCGGGGAATTCAACCACATCCTTATCGAGAGCGGCAATATGACCGGCCGCCCGCACGGCTTCATCCGAAACGCGCTCGTCACCGAACCTGATATTGTCCGCGATGGTATCCGAAAATAAAAATGGTTCCTGCGGGGCCACCCCGAGCTGTCGTCGTAAGGAGGCCAGGTCCCAGTCATTGATATCGACATCGTCGATAAATAACCGACCGTTTTCGACCGGATAGAGCCGCGCCAGAAGACGGGCCAGGGTGGACTTCCCCGAACCGGTCATTCCCACAATGCCCACTGTCTGTCCCGGCCGGACAAGAAGATTGATACCATCAAGCACGGTATTACCGTCATAGGCGAATTTCAAATTCCTGAACTCAATCTTCCCTTTCAGTGTGCCCTTATAAGGGTGCCCGGTGTTGTTTTTTATAACCGGTTCGGTATAAAGAATACTGTTTATGCGGTCCAGCGAAGCGGTCCCGCGCTGGTACAGGGAGACTACCCACCCCATGGCGAACATCGGCCAAAACAAACCGTGAAGGTAGGCAAAAAAGGCCACCATGGTACCCAGTTCAATATTCCCGTCCCAGACCTCGCGAGCGCCGAAATACAGTATTAAAAGATTGAGCGTCGAAGCCAGGAAGTATATCAGGGGAAAGAGGGTTCCCTGAAGACGCGCCATGTCCAGGTTGAAACCGCTATACTTGCGGGATTCCCGGGCAAAATTATCAATCTCCGCTTCCTCCTGAACATAGGCTTTGACAACCTTGATACCGCCCAGGTTCTCCTGCGCCGTAGCGGTAAGCTGCGAGAACTGTTCCTGGATTTTGATAAATTTCCGGTGAACCAGGTTTCCCAGTTTGTTGACGGCATAGGGGAAAATCAGCAGGGGCAGTAAAGAATAGAGTGTCAGGCGCGGCGACAAATAAATCATGAAGCCCAGCGCCACCAGCAGCGATACGATCGTGTTGGAAATATACATCACCCCCGGCCCGACCATCATCCTGACCGCCTCAAGGTCGTTGGTCGCCCGGGCCATGATATCGCCGGTACGGGTACGGTCATAAAACGAAGGTGAGAGTTTGAGAAGGTGCGCTACCAGTTCACCGCGCAAATTGTATTCAAAATGGCGCGACATCCAGACAATCGTCCGCCGGGTGGCAAAACGAAAAATCCCGGAAAGTACGGCCAGGCCAATCATGACCAGAACATATATCAAAATTTCCCGGCTGGGAGCTTTTTTTTCAAGGAGGTCAAAAACGAGCTTGGTATAATAGGGAATAATCAGAAGCAGGGTATTGGCCATAACAATAGCCAGGCTCCCGACAACCAAATATCCCTTATAATATTTGAGATATTTCTTTACAACGTCAAAACGCCCCCCGGCGTTCTGTTTTTTAGATATTGTAACCGCCATAATGCAATAATATTTTCTATCAGAACGTTAAGATAGTAAAACAGCCAGAGGGGTCAATAGTTCAAAATATTGGCAAAGAGATGAATGGCTCCAATATTCAGCTCGGCAATCATTTCCACCAGGGGCAGGCCGCAGTAGATTATCTGGCCGTTGCCCAGTCTGGATATCGACAGGAGGGTTCCATCGGCATCAGTGGTAAAAACTTTCTCGGCCGGACTCACCACTGCCGAAGCGACCGGCTGCCTGACGGTGAAATAATTAAGGAATTCGGGAAGGATGATTTTATAGGGCTTATCAAGAATCCGGGCTTCCGGTATCCGCAGTTTAATTTCATCCGCTCGAACCGCCGTTGCCCCCGGGCTGAACGAGACCGGTAAGACACCGTCCGGCCAGTCGTAAGGCTGCCCCATAATTACCAGGGAGCCACCGTTGCGAAGATAATCAACCAGTCTTTCGGTTATTAATGTCAATGAGGGATATTGTCGAAAGGCTCCGGAACCGACCAGAATGACATCGTAAGCATTGAGATCGCCGGTTACCAGGGTACGGTCGGTCAACGGCTGGAAAGCGGCGTCGGTCATACGCAAAATATCCTCAAGAAGACCGGTGCTGTCGGGCATAAAACCGATTTGCACGGTATCCTCGATGTGGCAGGCAGCGATGCGAATGAAACCGGTATCGGCTGAAATCACTCGATTGTCCACTATTAAAGTGATTATCTGCCGGTGAATCCCCAGTTCAAAAAGATTTGAAACCGAGAAGGGGATAGGAATGGTCTGGCTGGCGTGTCCCTTTTCCAGCAGCCACTCGGTACGATAAGCCCCGGCAAAAACACCGCGGGGTGTTTCCAGGTTGACTTTCACCCGACCAGCATAATTCAGGGGTTTAGTAATCAGCGCTTTCCAGTTCAGCGAAGATACGACCCGGTCGACGTCAAGGCGCGCTTTTGGCTGCACGAACCGAAATCCCGGCATAAAACTGATTTTCAAGTCCAGGGCTTCCCGGACGGGCACAGCCGTTGTAATTGGCATCTGAATCTTACTATAGACAACCTCAGCCGTAAAATAGAGCGATTCCGGTTGCGCCGCTTCAAAATAAACCGGGTCGATATCAACCAGATATTCTCGAACATAAGCCTGGTGGGGTTTGATTTTTCTTGAAACCGAATCCAGTACGATAACCGAAGTATCCCAGTAGGGGTGAAATTTTATATATGACAGCTCGACTTCTTCAGCACCATTAACAGCCAGGTCGGCCCGGAATTTAAGTTTTTGACCGTGCGGGGAATCGCGTACTATCACCCGGCCTTCCCAGTTTAACCCGATTTCATAAAGAGCCGCCTTCCGGGCTTTGTTTAATAACCGGTCAAGATAGGGTTCATAGTCGGGGATACCCGCCAGCATGCCTTCCGCCCTTGATTGATGCGCCAGGTACATGAGTTCTTTATAACCGGTAATAATATTTTCCACCCGCCGGCGACCGCCGGCATTCTGGGAAGCGTTTAAAAAGGAAAGAGCATTTTTGGCTTTGCGGATAAAAGCCTGCTTGATGGTTCCTTCGGATAAAAGCGAGTCCAGCACCGCCACCAGGCGGATTTTATTCAAACCGGATACAAAATCCGGAACCGGTTTTTCAGTCGTAAGACGACTTTTTAACAATTCATAGAAAATCAACCTTTTCCCCGAACTGTAATCCGACGACCGTAATCGGGGAAAAAGAACGGGTACCTCCCTTTCCAGGCGCGGCTGATACTGTTTCAACAATTCATGCCGGTTAATATGAACACCGCCCGGTTTTACGGAATCTTCGAGCCTATCAGTAACCTGATATAGTTTGATGATATTGAAAAGCGAAGTACTGTCGACAGCCAGGTTAAAAAGATATTCCCGGCAGGCGTTATATAATTCTTCCCGACCCTGATGACCGAAAATGACGATATCCGGCCGACGTTCCTTAAAAAGAGAGCCAAAAAGCGAATCCCGGTAGACACTGCTATTATCGACAACATAATATTGATGAGAGTAAATTTCCTTATCGGCAACTTCGACTGTCCTGTAATAAAAAGCTCCTCCCTGTTTCACCGTCAACAGGTCAAGACGGCAACCGAAGCGGTCATTGAGATAATAAAGCGTCGGCCAGTCGATTTCAGCGGGGTTTTCATAATAATAGAGGATACGTAAATCACACAGAACATAATCGACGAGGTTCGAGGCTGTACTCGAACCGGGTATTAAACCATTACATAAAATTACAATAAATATCGAAAACAACCAACGCATATTCCTGCCCTATGAATGACTTTTTTAATCCACCGGAATATATTGAATTATTAAAAGGGTTGTCAAAGTTGAATTTTTATTTTTTTAAGTGGCGATGAAATTCACGGAGAGTGATACTGCCGGAATTATCACTTACCAAATAAAAAAAAACCGCCTGGCGGCGGTTTATCCATTAAATAATCTTGTTTCCCCTGAGCTTATTGAAGAGCTTATCGGCAATTTCCTCCGGTGTTTCGCCCACAATCAGCTCGCCTTTGATACGCGGCGACGGCGGAGTGACCCTGGCAACCCTGGTTTTGGAATCGGCACCAACCGCCCCGCCGTCCAGACCCAGGTCAGCGGCCGTCCATTTAACGATCTCTTTTTTCTTGGCCGCCATCTTGCCTTTAAGCGAAGGCAGGCGGGGTTCATTGATTTCCTTGACCACCGAAACTACTGCCGGCAGAGTCATCTCGACGACATCGTAACCGTCTTCAGTGGTTCTCTGCACCACCGCCTTGCCGTCCTCGACCGAAACGAACTTCCTGACAAACATGGCCTGAGGAACATCAAGTAAGGCGGCCACGGCACCGGGTACCTGCGCGGAATCGGAGTCGATCGCCTGCTTCCCGGCCAGGATGAGGTCGTATGCGCCCATCTTTTTAAGCGCAGCGGCCAGAATCTTTCCCACCGCCTGAGGATCGGAGTTCTTAAACTTGTCATCCGAGACCAGATAAGCTTCATCAACTCCAAGAGCCAGACAATTACGGAGCGCCGATTCGGCGCGGTCGCTGCCGACCGAAATGACACTCACTTTGCCGCCGTGTTTCTCCTTCAGGCGCAACGCTTCCTCGACCCCGTATTCATCAAAGGGATTAACCACCCCGGGACCCTGTGGAAGGACAACCTGATTCGAAGCTTCATCCACTTTTATAAGGGCAATTTCCGGAACCTGCTTGATAAGTACTACGATATTCATGGTTTCTCCAAATCAATCATTATTCATTTTAGTATTAGTGAATATCATAAACCCAGTGGTAATTGTCAAGACCGGGAAGAAAAAGAACCGGGCCATCCACGGATAAAAAAAGCCCGCCGCCGGGCGGGCTTAAAAAAACTTATTTTCTTCTTTTCGCCGTTTTTCTTTTTTTCGGGACAGCCCTTCTCACGACTTTTTTCCGGGTCACTTTTTTCCTGATGACTTTCCGCGCTGCTTTCCGGGGGGCGGTTTTAACGGCGAATTTCTTTCCGGACGCCTTTCTTATCACCGGTTTTTTCAAACCCAGCGCCCGGGCCTTGGTCCGCACCGCCGCGATCGACCTTTTGAGAGTGCGGGCGATTTGCGAAGCTGGTGTCGTTTTATACACCTTCCTCATATATGCAATTTCAGACGCTGACCAGACATTGGCTCGAGCCGTCAATTTCTTCTTCACTACTTTCTTCGGTGTTGCTTTCTTTTTTGCTTTACGCATTGCGTTACTCCTGCCTTAAGTTAAAGGATGAAAGTTAATTTATTTCATTTTACTTTATACATTTTTTATGCATGGTGCTATTCACACCTGGTCCTTATCGAATAACTCTGTCAATAACGACAATTAAACGCTCTTGTCAATAAAAAAGTATTTGAAATCACAATTTAAAATTAACGAATGATATGTTGCCGGGCAGCGCAACCCGCCAAGAAACACCTGCTACCTCCATCATCGTCATGATAATGAAGCTCACCCGGCGACTACCGGCAACATGTATATGGAACGTTACAACGACTTCAATGGTTTGATATAATCAGGTGATATGTTTACTTTTTAAGCGTGCTTGCCGGAATATTTTTCCAGATATTCGAGAGCCATGCTGGCGGCTTTCTGCTCGGCTTCTTTTTTGGAAGTACCCACCCCTTCACCGAGGCGCTGGCCGGAAACACTCACCACGACATGGAAAATTTTCTCATGGTCGGGGCCTTTTTCCGAAACGACATCGTACCGAGGCATCCCTTCCCCCTGTCCCTGCACCAGTTCCAGCAACTCGCCTTTATAGTTTCTCTGGGTGGCGTCGGAAGTAATAACATCCTTATGAGTGTAAATCAACCTCAACACGACATCCCGCGCGGCTTCAAAACCACCATCGAGAAAAACAGCGCCAATCACCGATTCGAAAGCATCGGAAATGATGGAGGCACGCTCCCGCCCGCCGGATTTCTCCTCTTCGGGCGACATGAGGATGTACTGGTTAAGATTGATTTTTTTGCTGACGGTAAAGAGAGTCGTTTCGTTGACCAGCATGGCTTTGAATTTGGTCAGGTTACCCTCGCTCTCGTCCGGGTAATCCCGGAACAGGCGGGAAGCGATAATTAAACCGAGAACGGAATCGCCCAAAAATTCCAGCCGTTCGTTGGAAGGCAGGCGTTCACTGTTGACGCGCAAGTACGAGCGATGCGTGAGACTCAATAACAGCAGGCTGACATCGCGAAAATGATACCCGATAAGGCGCTGCACCTCTTCGAGGTCAATATTTTCCGCGGTGGTTTCAGGGGTGCCGAAAAATTTCTTTACTCTATGCCATAAACCCATCTATGAAGCGCCGTTGATTTTTTTTATCACCAGAGTTACGTTATGTCCGCCGAATCCGAAGGAATTGGACAGGGCATAATTTATATCATGTTTACGAGATTGCCCGGGGACGTAATCCAAATCGCACTCCGGGTCAGGTTCTTCCAGATTTATGGTCGGGTGCACAATCCCCTGTTCAATCGACTTCAGGGTAATCACCATCTCGATGGCGCCGGCCGCACCCAGCATGTGACCGACCATCGACTTGGTCGAATTACAGGCTATCCGGTATGCATGCTGTCCGAGAACCGCCTTGATAGCCCTGGTCTCGGAAATATCCCCCAGGTCGGTCGCCGTTCCATGAGTGTTTATATAATCCACCCGTTCAGCGGCAAGACCGGCGTCACGCAAGGCGAATTCCATGGCTTTGCGGGCGCCGTAACCATCGGGATGAGGGGCGGTCATGTGATAAGCGTCACCGGTCATCCCGGCCCCGATAAGTTCACCGTAAATACGGGCGCCGCGTTTGACGGCATGTTCGTATTCCTCGAGAATCAGGATGCCCGAACCTTCCCCCATGACAAAACCGTCGCGCCCCTTGTCAAACGGCCGGGAGGCTCTCTGAGGTTCATCGTTACGGACACTCATAGCTTTGGCCTGACAGAATCCGGCCAGCGAAGTCGGCGTAATGGCCGCTTCCGTGCCACCCGTTATCATCACGTCGGCTTCACCCCGCTGGATAATACGGAAAGCGTCAATGATGGCGTGCGCCGATGACGCACAGGCGGAAACGGTGGCGTAATTCGGTCCCCTTAAATTATACCTCATGGAAATCAGACCGGCACTCATATCGACAATCATCATGGGGATAAAGAACGGCGATACCCGTCCCGGTCCGGACGTTATCAGCGCCTGGTGCTGTATCTCAAAGGTCGTAATGCCGCCGATTCCGGAACCTACCACGACACCGCAACGGTCACGGTCAACCTTTTCAAGGTCAAGACCGGACTCGTCCAGCGCCTGCTGACTGGAAACGATAGCGTATTGCTCCGATATGTCCATACGCCGCATTTCTTTTTTCTCAAGAAACGAGGAGGGGTCGAAGTTCTTGATTTCAGCAGCTATCTTGGTGGGATAATCCGTGACATCAAACTTGGAAACCCGGTCAACCCCGGACCGGCCGTTGATAACCGCATCCCAGGTTTCCGGAACGTTTTTTCCTACCGGCGTCACACAACCCAGACCTGTGACTACAACTCTTTTATTCATTATGTTTTTTTTATCAGAAAATACCTGTCAGATACCACGAATACTTATCAACTGCTATGTTTTTTAATATATTCAATAGCATCGTGGACCGAGGTAATCTTTTCGGCATCCTCATCCGGAATCTCGAGTGAAAATTCTTCCTCAAGAGCCATTACCAACTCCACAGTGTCAAGAGAGTCCGCGCCCAGGTCATCGACAAATTTAGCCTGATCCGTAACCGAGCTGGCTTCTACTCCCAGTTGTTCAACAATGATTTCCTTGACTCTTTCTTCAATCGCCATTTCTAATACTCCTTTATATTAATCTGACTCTTAACTTACATGCTTATACCACCGTCAACCGCAAGCACCTGGCCGGTGATATACGAGGCTTCATCGGAAGCCAGAAACAGGACAGCCGCCGCGATATCATCCGGAGAACCCAGCCGGCTGAGTAAAATCTGAGCAATCAGATTCTCACGGGCACTTTCAGACAAA
>JAQUSF010000041.1:4293-25963 GCA_028715215.1 Candidatus Zixiibacteriota bacterium | reverse complement strand
TTTTGTATCCGGTTGATTAACGTCCTTTAACGACTGCCATAAGTCTCCACCAGGAAACCGGCGATATTATCGAAACCTTTGATATCAAATTTACCCCACCCGGCCCGGGCTCTCTCCAATAAGCGGTTTTCACGCCGGATTCGGTTGATAGTAAGACCGAACATTAAAGCCTGTTCAGAATTCTTAAGCAACGCGGCCACGCCGCTTTGCAGTAATTTCTCCCGATTCAAAGGGGCAAAGGGGCCAATCGCCGGCTCCACTATTATTACCGGCAAGCCCAATCCCAGTGCCCAGTTGGTACGTTCATGAGCCGGTGCAACAAAATAATCAAAATATTTAAAAAGTTTAGCCGTAAAAATATTTTCTTCCCGTCGTGTCCGGTAAGTCACCAGTAGAGCCGGTGGTAATTCCGATGGAATCAACGAACCGGTATCCAGTATCGGAAGCATAAGTTGATTGTGTTTGAAGACCTGCTCCGTCTCCCTGGCCAGGCGGCCTTCATAACGGGCAAAAATTACCGCCCGCCCGCCATAATGTACTGCCGATACTGCAGCTGCGGCCAGTTTCTTGATATGCCTTTTCGGTTCGGCTCCCGAAGAGAAAAAGGCTCCTGTCAGAGGTTCCTGCCCGGTCAATCGTTTTAACCGCGCTTCATAACAATCCCCGGCTATTTTCACCAGGGCCGGTTCGATACACAATCCGGAAACGAAGACCGCCTGCTCCTCATAACCGGCTTTCATAAAAAACTGAGCCATTTCTACTGTGGGAACCAGAACCTTCGACAGACCGGTCACAAGAGCCGCTGCCGGAGCGACTACTTCGCCATGCTGATATATCAGGTCTTTTTTATTTTTCAGGATACCGGCCAGAATGGGGTGGGCTACCAGCAGCGGATGGGGTGAAGCCGAGAATTTTTTATGGATATCACGGCCCATAAATTTAAGCATTAAATCCGGACGGTCATAATTATAACCGGCGCGGACAAGGTTATAAAACACTCCCAGAAAACCTGACGAAGAACCTCTTTTATAAAACCAGTCTGCGGTTTTCCAGCCCAGGCGCGCCAGACCGGTCGAAACCTCGAAAACATTACTCTCGCCACGCATAATCTTAATTGCCCCCCGGCGAATGAGCGTATCAATAATACCATCAAGATAGAAAGGATGGCCCCGGCCGATATTAGTGTACAAAAATTCTATTTTCCTGTTTTTATCGTTCATAATTTATCAGAGAGCTAAAATAAACAACCGCGCCGAGGATGTCAAACCGGTGGTCTTAAAATCCGTTCTGATTTTCCAAAAAAAAACCGGTCAAAAGACCGGTTTTTTTAGACGTTTTATCTGAATATCATCCGACTGAAGCCATCTCCTCAACGTCGACAACTTTTGACAGGTCCAGGAATATCAATAAGCGGTCTTCCAGCTTGGCCACCCCCTTGATATAATCGGAATTAATCCCGGTAACCAGTTCCGGCGGCGGTTCAATGGTATCAGCGGGCAACCGCAGGACTTCGGACACCGCATCGACAATCATCCCCATAATATTGCCGTTAATATCCACTACGACAATCCGGGTATTCTTGTCATGTTCTTTCATCTCCAGATTGAAGCGTTTGCGCAAGTCAATAATCGGAATTACTTTCCCCCGAAGGTTGATGACTCCTTCAACATACCGCGGCGCCTGCGGAACCTTGGTAATTTCTACCATCCGGTTGATTTCCTGAACCTTGAGTATATCAACCCCGAATTCCTCGGAACCGATATTAAAGGATACCAACTGCAACTCGTCAGTGGAAACATTACCGGCCATTTCTTTTTGTTTTAAGATTCCTGTTTCCATCTTTCACCCCTTTATTATTTAATCAGTTATTATCTTTGAGAATGCCGCCTTCCCTTTTAAAGCATTCCTTAACCTATATATTTTCAACCATATCTTTTTTCAGTATATCGGAATACCCCCTGGTTTCTTAACACCACCTTTAACGGGTTTTAAGTGTAAGACTGACGGTAAGATACTATTCCGGACAACCCGGATAAAATATGTCCCGGTTTATTAAAATAATATTTAAAAGGCTCTCGGGTTGCTAAATAACAAGATATTTCGTATCTTCGATAAATTTATCAAATACATATAACTAAAGGAGCCGCTCATGAGAGACAAACGAAATGAAATATTAGCCCGCCAGTTGCTGGATTATTCCATCGAATTAAAAAAAGGCGAAGTTCTCTACCTGGAGATAAAAGGAAAGGAGACCCTGGAGCTTGGCAAACAAATTATCCGTCTGGCAACGGAAAAAGGTGCCACGACCTTCTGGTATTACAACGACGAGTCGCTTTTAAGACAGTGGATAAAAAATGCCACCGATGAACAGTTTAAGACCCAGGCGGAACTTCATCTGCCCCTCATGAAACGGGCTGATGCCTATATCGGTTTGCGGGGCTCTGACAACCCCTTTGACCTGGCTGATATCGACAGCAAACAAATGGAAAAACAGAACTCTCTTTTCTATAAACCTGTCCATCTCGAAGAACGGGTCAAGCGGACCCGCTGGGTAGTACTTCGTTTTCCCAACAATGCCATGGCTCAGCTGGCTGAAACCTCGCAGGAAAAATTCGAAGATTTTTATTATGATGTCTGTTGTGCTGATTACGCCAAGATGTCCAAAGCCCAGGATAAACTCTTTGCTTTGATGGACGCTACCGATAAAGTACATATTGTAAGTCCCGGTACCGACCTTACTTTTTCTATTAAGAACATTCCTGTTCTGAAATGCGACGGCAAGCGGAACATCCCCGACGGCGAGGTATACACCGCCCCGGTACGGGACTCGGTCAACGGGACCATCACCTATAATACGCCTTCGCTCTACCAGGGTATCGTTTATAACAACATATCTCTTACCTTCAAAAAGGGTAAAATAGTCAAAGCGACCTGCTCCGGTGACAATGATAAACTGAACAAAATATTCGATTCCGACCCGGGGGCGCGTTATGTTGGTGAGTTCGCTATCGGGGTTAATCCCTTTATCTTACACCCCATGAAAGACACTCTGTTCGATGAAAAGATTGCCGGCTCGATTCATTTCACTCCCGGCCAGTGTTATGACGAAGCACCTAATGGCAATGACTCCACCATCCACTGGGACCTGGTTTTAATTCAGAGAAAGGATTACGGCGGGGGCGAGATTTATTTTGATGACAAGTTGATTCGCAAAGATGGTGTCTTTACTGACCCAAAAATGGAAAAAATGTTTTCGAAAGAAAATCTCAAGGCAGCCGAAGTCGAATAAGACTATTAACAGCGTACACAATTTTTTACAATAATAACCCTGTTTATAAAAAAGCCGGGTTAGAAAAGGCGGGAGACCTTATGGACATTTTTGAATTTGCCATGCAAATGGAACTCGACGGTAAGGCTTTTTACGAAAAAGGGGCGGCTGCCACCAAAAATCCGGAACTCAAGAAAATATTTCTAACACTGGCAGAAGAAGAACAGCGTCATTATAATATTTTCAAAAGTTTAAAGAACGGCCAGCTTGAAACCGCCACCCAGATTACCGCCGGTAGAGCTAAAACCATTTCCATAACGAAAAACCTCTTCCAGAAGATGACTGAGGAAGGAAAGAATACGCTTTTTGGCGATGATATCCGCGCCCTGTGGGAGGAAGCTGTCGCTATCGAAGAAAAATCAGAGAAGCTGTATCGCGAGGAGGCGCATAAAACCAAAGACCCTGACCGCCAGAAACTTCTTAATAAAATCGCTGACGAGGAAAAGAATCACATTTACCTGATTGATAATATGTTGTCTTTTATTAATGACCCGCAGTCCTTTGTCGCATCGAACCAGTTTTCGAGTTTCATGAGCTGGGAAGGACACTGAGAAGTCCAATATTATTTAAAGCAGAATAAGCTCTGCGTTTTTTTTAACTTTCGCTGGTGATAACCCCGGCCAGGACAACAGCGCCGCCGAATAAAAAAGGCAGGGTCAGCGTTTCTCCTAGGAAAAAATACGCCACCACGGTGGCAATGACCGGCTGGATATTGTGAAATACGGCTACTCTTGAAGCTTCCATATATTTCAACAGCCAGTACCACATGACATAAACAAAAACCGACAGTCCCAGAGCCATATACACCACTGCTCCCCAGGCCGCCGGGGTGGCTTGAGAATAATCAAACTTCAGAGCCATAAACAACCCGAACGGAAAATAAACCGCCGAACCGAAAGACAGAGCGTAAGCGGTCATTCGTAAAGCCCCGTATTTACGTACCAGGTCCCGTCCCAGAATCGTATAGTACGCCCAGGCCGTAACGGACAGAACAATTATAACATCCCCGATAAGATAGCGTGTACTTATCTCAATTGCACCCGAAGAAATGATGATCAGCACCCCTACAAAAGCCAGTACCGAACCAACCGCCCGCCGCCAGTGGAATTTTTCCTTCAGATGTATCATCGCCAGAATAAAAACCAGTACCGGAGTCGTCGAGAAAATAAAGGCTCCATGACCGGCGGCGGTCATGGCTTGACCAACCACGAATAAAGTCTGGTTGAAGATAATGATTATAAATCCAATCAGAAATATTTTAGGGAAGTCTTTACGCTCAACAGGTACTTCGTACTTTCTCAGTTTAACAATAAGTAAAAGTACCGTAGAAGATAGCAGATAACGGAAAAATGCAAAGGTAAAGGGTTCAATAAAACCCAGACCGTATTTAGATATTGGGTAACACAGCGAGGCTACCGCTTGCAAAGCGACGGCCGAAAAAACCAGAAAGGCGGTACTGTAGGTTTTAACCGGACGGGCAATTTGTTTGAGGTCGTATGACGGAAGCGCAGCCATAAAATTATATCAGTAAACCGGAAAATACGGCCTGTTAAATCAAGGCCCGGTTCGAACCGCCGTCCACGGCAATCGATGACCCGGTAATGAAAGCCGCCCGGTCACTGGCCAAAAAGGCAACCAGGGCCGCCAGTTCTTCAGGTTTACCCACCCTTTTAACAGCTGCTTTAGAAGCGAAATCCTTCATAATTTCTTCGGGTGTAGTCCCAGCAACTTCAGCCCTCTTTTTAGACAGATTGGTAAGTCTCTCGGTAGCGGTGTAACCGGGACAGACACAATTGGCAGTAATTCCAAATTGGGCGTAATTATTGGAAACAGTTTTACAGAAAGCTGTCACTGCCGCCCGATAGGTATTCGACAGAATCAGGTCATCAACCGGTTGTAAAACGCTGATGGAAGTCAAGTATATCAGACGTCCCCAGCGGCGTTCAATCATTCCATTTAGAACCAGCCGGGTCAGTTTATAAGCAGATTTCAAAAGCAGGTCCGCCGATTCATCCCAAACTTCGTCAGAAAAATTGAGAAACTGTCCGGTGGGCGGCCCACCGGTATTAGAAAAAAGAATATCAATATCACTCTTCCCTCTGCTGTTTGTAATAGAACGGGCAATCTTTTCCAGACCATCGATTGTAGCCACATCAGCAACCACTATTTTTGGTTTGCTGGAAGTAACTTTTTCTATTTTTTGGGCTGTTTCACTGAGCCGTTCTTCGCTCCGGGAATTGATAATTAAAGTAACACCTTCGCGGGCAAGTTCCATTGCCACGGCTGCCCCGAGACCGGCGGAAGCGCCGGTCACCAGGGCTTTTTTGCCTTTAAGATGCAAATCCATTACTTATCGACTCTGGCTAATTCAAAGGGAAGCACTGCTGCTGTTTTACAACCGTTTTCAAAATCGACAACCCGGAAACGTTCGTTGGGCGAATGGATATTATCATCATTTTGTCCGAACCCAATAAACAAAGTATCAATGCCAAGTGTTTCCTTGAATTCGACGGCTATCGGGATGGAACCGCCTTCCTTGATAAAGACCGGTTCTTTACCGAATCCTGCTTTAATAGCCCGGCCGGCCGCTTCCAGCCAGGGACCATCAACAGGAACTTCCACTGCCCTGGCGCCACCATGTTTATTTACTTTCACCCGAACCGTTTTAGGGGCGATCTTCATTAAATACTTTTCAATCTTATCACAGATATCATGCGGATTCATATCCGGCACCAGGCGCATGGTTATTTTACATGATGCCATAGCCGGGATGATAGTCTTGCCGCCCTCACCCTGATAACCGCCGGTAATGCCGTTGGCGTCACAGGTCGGACGGCTGGTAAGCTTCTCGTAAGTCGTATAGCCTTTTTCACCGTGTAGGGCCGGAATACCGATGGCTTTTTTGAAATTGGTTTCATTGTAAGGCAGTTTCTTTAACTGGTTTTTCACCCACCTGGAAATCGGTTTACAGTCTTTATAGAAACCGGGAATGGCTATTTTCCCGTCTTTATCGTGCAGTTTACCGACCATCGTACACAGGATGTTGATGGGATTTCCCACGGCGCCTCCGAAACCGCCCGAATGCAAATCCTTATTGGGGCCGTAGACGAAAACTTCCACGAAAGCGATACCCCGCAGACCAAAAGTAACCGCCGGGAGTTCTTTATTGAATTGTGCAGTATCGGAGACTACCACCACTTCGGCCCGAAGCAATTTTTTATTCTTTTTAATAAAGACCGGTAAATTAGCCGAGTGACTCTCCTCCTCGCCTTCGATTAGAAACTTTACATTCACCGGCAGCGTGCCGGAGGTCTTAATGACGGCTTCCAGGCCTTTGATTTGAGCAAAGAACTGTCCCTTATCGTCACAGGCACCACGGGCAAGAATATAACCGTCCTTTATCTGCGGTTCAAAAGGCGGTGTTTTCCATAGGTCCAGCGGCTCCGGCGGCTGTACATCATAATGACCATAATACAGCACCGTCGGTAATTTTTTATCGACTATATATTCCGCATAAACAATCGGGTGTCCCTTGGTCGGGTAGAGCGTGGCTTTAAATCCCAGCTCGCCCAGGTGTAATTTCAACCATTCAGCACAGGCTATTATATCTTCTTTATGTTCCGATTTGGCGGATACCGTGGGAAATCTTAAAAGACTGAAAAGGTCCTGAAAGCGTTTACTTTCGTTTTGCTTTAAATACTCAAACGGGGTCATAAATAACACTCCTTGCATTTTTCATTTATGAAACTCCAGGGAATATAGCGGGAATTCACAAGTGTGTAAAGTGAGATTGATAAATTAATCTTGAAAAAAAGCAAACTAATAGTTTTTGAGTTTGAAAATGACAATGGCCACGTAGAGTAAAGCCAGGGCGAAAAGAAATGAACTGTAAAACGGCATCCAATCGTTGACCGGACGACCGGCGGTCAGTTTGATGGCAATATCGGATATCTCCCCGGTTTTGGGGATTATATAGTAGAAAGCATCGACGATATATTTAATAATTTTTGAACTGGTAAGGGCTTCGAGTATTTCCCGGCCGGCCAGGATTTTCTGTAAAATCCAGATAATAAAAGCACTCATCAAAGCGATGGCGTTAGACCCGAAAGCTACCCCGGCAAAGGCAGTTATACTGAACCAGATAAAAAAGGCAATCATGGAAAATAAGAACAAATATATGATGCGGGTACAGAACAGGTCATGAATCAGACCCACAGCGGCATAAATAATCACCCCGCTTAACATAATGGTCAAGCCGTATACTATCAGGATGCCGAAGAATTTATTGAGAAAAAGGGCGGTCCGGGAAAGCGGTTTGGACAGATAATAATCGGCGCGTCCTTTTTCGAGCATGTTAGGAATCAAACCGGCTGTCCCCATCACCGCCAGAAACACCAGAAATGACAGGTAAAACTCAAAAACTCTTATAATCGGATCACCCAGCATCTCATTGAGCATCTCCGCATCCCTTTCACCAGCGGTATCAATACTCATATCCACTTCAAACGAACCGGTCAGAAACACCACCAGAAGGGACAATACGGTTACGGCAGCAAAGACATAAAACAGCTTCCGGTCGAACATCTCCACCAGAGTATCGCGGGTGATTCCCCTCATTGTACCGCCTCCCTGTTTTCCGTTACCGTTTCAAAAAACGACTGTTCCAGGGTAATTTTCATGGGTTTGATTGACCTTATCTTAATCTTCCGCATCCGCATCTGGTCGATTATAAAATTAATATCTTCATCATTTTTCAACTCGACAATCATCCCGGTAGTGGACAACGTAATCCTTTTCCCGACATCTTCGGGAATTTCGATAATTTCGTTGCCGATGGCGGCTTCAATTTCGAACTGGCTCTGACGACTGGTGAGTGAAGACACGGATCCGATTCGAACCAATTTGCCCCTGGTCAGAATAGCCACCCGGTCGGCTACCGATTCGACTTCGGATAAAAGGTGAGAATTCAAAAAGATGGTTTTCCCCTCCGTTTTGATTCTTTCCATCACCTTGCGGATTTCAATCTTGCCAATCGGGTCCACGCCGTCGGTTGGTTCATCCAGCAGTAGGATTTCCGGGTCGGAAATCATAGCCTGGGCCAGGCCGATGCGCTGTGACATCCCTTTCGAATATTTTCTGATTTTAGTATTGCCCCAGCGTTCCATGCCCACCAGGTTCAGAAGATGCTCGGAACGGCTGTCGATTTCTTTTTCCGAAAGTCCGAACAAGCGACCGGTAAACTCAAGCAAGCCCAAGCCGGTCAGGTGGTTAGGAAAACGATGGTTCTCCGGTAAGTAACCGACTTTTTTGCGCGATTCCGGATTATACGGCGGTAATCCCAAAATCAAAACCTGACCTGACGTAATCTGGGTAATATTAAGAAGGACCTTGAAAAGGGTGGTTTTGCCGGCTCCGTTGGGACCGAGAAGACCAAGTATTTCTCCCTGCTGGACTTCAAGACTGACCGAATCAAGAGCCACAATATTCCCTTTTTTTAGACCCGTATAGTAAATCTTGGTCAGTTCCTGGATTTCAATAACCTGCATATCGATAATACGTTTCGTTAACCTTGGAAGTTACATTACTGATTAAACTTAGAAGAAACTAAAAGGTTTATCAAGAAAAAACTTAATCCCCTTGACTAATTTTTATTTTTTAGTAACTTAATTGACTGGAACAATTTATGTACTTAAAAATATAATATATTAATATGAAAAGACTGATTTTACAGATTTTAATTATACTTTTACAGGGCTTTTGCGGGCTTTTGGCTCAACCACAACTCAGGGTTCCGGATGGAGACTTTGATTTTGGCTACGTTCCTCACAGTTCGACGGTTGTCCAGCAATTTTGGTTTAAATCAGTTGGCACCGATACGGTCAAAATTGAGAATATCAGAACCGGTTGTGATTGTGCCTATATACCACTGGAAAAAAACTGGCTGGCTCCGGGCGACAGTATGAAGGTGAGCTTTTTCTGGGAATCCAAAAGAAGGATGGGACCGATGAATCGCAAGCCTACGATTTATTCCAATGTTGAAGGAAAGCCGCTCCAGCTTAATTTCGTAGGCAACTGCCATATCAACCCCGACAAATACTATCCGGTAAGCATAAAACCCTATCGGTTTGAATTTTCGAAACTGGAAAAAATTTCCATCGACAGTATCGAGTTCATTTTATCCAATCAAACTGACAGCAATTATACGATTTCCGCCGTATCATATCCTATGGAAGAATGCAGTTATGTATTACCGGAGAAAATTGCCGCTAAAGCGGAAGTTAAAGGACATATAAAAGTAAATCCGCAATTTCTTAACCGGGAGTTTCTGCAGTCTTTGACCTTGCAATTTTTGAGTGAATCCGGTAATGTAAAACGAGTTACCGTCCCTATCAGAAGAAAAATATTCAGTAATGAACAAAATCAGACGAAATAAATATAACAACAAATGTAAACCAGTTAACTTCAAGGGAAGAAAAAAAATCATATGCAAAAGAAACTCATATTATTTATCCTGATATTGGGATTGGTTTTAACATTCAGCCTGGTTCAGGCAGCTCCGCGATTAACCATACCGGAAACAGAATTTGATTTTGGTTTTGCTCCGCAGAACTCCAAGCTTACCCACACTTTCTGGTTACATTCAACCGGTGATGATACTCTTAAAATCCTCCGCGTCAAACCGGGGTGAGGGTGCGCTCAGGCACCTCTTGAAAAAGACGTGCTTGCTGTCGGCGACAGCACCCGGCTTGAAATTATTTTTACTACGCACCGCTATAAAAACAGAATCTCCAAACAACCCCGGATTGAAACCAACGAGGGTCAGCCGGATAAGACTGTAAAAATTTCCGCGGATATTTTAATTAATCCGGACTCGACTTACCCGGTAGTAATAAAACCTTATAAACTGAATATTTCGCAGTTTGGAGAGAAAATTAGAGACGAGATGACCTTCAAAATTGAAAATGTTTCTGACCTGGATCTAAAACCCTCCATCATCGATATTGCTTCTGAATTTTTTGAAATTAAACTACCCGGTACTATAAAAGCCGGAAAAACAATTGAAGGTGTTTTGAAACTTAAAAAAGATGTCCTCGAAAAGGCTTTTGAAAAAACTTTCACTATTGAATTTAACGACGATGCTAAAAGCCGCTTCACCATCCCGGTACAGCGCTCGCTGCGCCTGCCTTAGTATAGATAATCTATAAAAAAAAGCCGCACTATGCGGCTTTTTTATTTCCAAAAATCAATTCAAACTTAATAAAGTTCGGTTGAACCGGCTTCAAGGCGCTGCTTCCATTCATCACTGTATATTTCTCCATATACATTCGAATGCACCAGCCGGTAATCGCCGTAACCCTCCCGGTCTTCGAAAA
Organism: Candidatus Zixiibacteriota bacterium; assembly: GCA_028715215.1. Classification (GTDB taxonomy): domain Bacteria; phylum Zixibacteria; class MSB-5A5; order GN15; family FEB-12; genus JAFGNW01. The sequence goes on along the minus strand of JAQUSF010000041.1, from coordinate 15,262 downwards.
CAAACAACTTGCCTTCTTTAAGGGAATGATAATACCAGATAACATAGGGATTACCCAATACGGGGGCGCTTATTTCCTCTTTTTCCTCCCAGGGGCCATAGGTCATATAAATCCGTCCCCGGTCGGTCTTCCAGCCTTCCTGCCTGCTGTTCTCAATGGAAAAATACTGATTGCTGAAACGATAGCGCTCAATCATTTTCAGGCGGTTTTCTATGATACCGGTTGAAATATTCTCATCATGTTCTTTCCAGTACTGGTCGAGGAAATTAAGCTTACCCTGTTCATTCAAATTATCCAGAGCATGTTTCTGCGTGGGAGTAAGCAGGTAAGCCACGAGGTTCACCTTTTCTTCAAGTGACAAACTATCATAAGGGTCGGCACTGGAAATCCCTCCCGAAGTAAACGTACGACTGGAAAGCGGGGTAAAAATGCGGAAGGGTACCAGGGTGGTGTCGGACTGTTGCGTCTGAAGGTCTGTGGCCGTCAACTGAATGGTATAAATTCCCTCCAGCCATCCCTTGATGTCAAACATTTCCGTCACCACCGCCGAAGATCCCGGCTTGTCCTTTTCCCTGGAGCCGTAATTCATAAAAACCCGGTTGCTATCGGTGAGAATTTGGTAGGTTAACCGGTATTGAGAAGGTACCTCGGGTGAATACTCAAGATTATAAATCTCCGCATAAAGATAAACGGACGTATCGTGGCTGCTGAATATCGAGAGCGGGCAATTAAGCACTTTAAAACCGTTGGTAACCATAAGGGAATTATCCGTGGGATTGTCTCCGACCCACTTTATATTATAAGCCAAAGTCACGGCGCCTATCGCCAGCTGCTTTTTAACCGGCGGTTCGACTACCAGGCGGTCATAGAAAAATTGACCTTCCTTTTTACTGACGGCGTCGATAACCGTAAGGCGGGCGGAGTATACTCCCGGCTTAAGCAGCAGTGATAGTTTATTGAACAGCTTATAACCGGTAATCGAAGCCGACTCCAGACCGGGTATCATAGCTGAAAAATAGGTTTTATTTGAATCAATGACCATCCCCTGGGTATTAAACAGATTTATCTGGGCGAAAATACGGGCGAAATAATTTGTATCACTGCTGTCGGGGCGGAAAAAGGAAAATTCGTTCCGGTTCAAAGTGAATGGAAATTCAACCAGGACCACTGAGTCGTATTCCGGATTGTTAAAAAAGATACTGCCACCGTAAACCGTCAAATTCACGTCGAGCGGCTGAGCCACTCCTGGTTGTATCGGACTGACCGACAGCATAAAAAGGACAGTCAGGCATATTTTCATGAACATCACCTTATCACCTCTTTCTAATAATCAGGACTCTGGTCTAAACCGTCATAAGGAAACTGCAGGCGATACTCTCCGTCCTCATTCAAATCCAGAAAAGTGAACTTGCGATAAGCTCCGATTTTATAATAATGCCAGATTTGATAAGGCGGCGATGTCAACGACATCGGCACGTCATCAATCTCATCAGGTTCCCCGTACTTTATCAGAATCCTTCCCCGGTCGGTTCGCCAACCTTCGTGTCGAAAAGACTTAAAATGCTGGTTAGCGAAATTTATCCGCCGATAAAATTCCACCTGAAATTCATTCCGGGGTGTTTCCGGGGTATTATCAAGAGCCTTCCAGAATTCATTGAAGGCTTTTAACCTTTCTTCCTCGGATTCGATTTTTTTCATCTTTTCGACCTGTCCCGGCTGTGCAATAATAGCCAGCTGTTCGATGGCGGTGTTGAAATCATGACGCAAAAGACCCCGCAAGGACCATTGAACAGTAAAGGTCTCTTTGCGTTCATCCAGCTTTTTGTTGCGGCGGCCACGCATATAAACTTCAAGCTCATACTGGCCGGGAGCGAAATCCTCTAACGATATTTCCCGTAATTGCATCTCAAGGGGACCCTTCAGAATATTATTCAAAGTATCCCGGTAAACCATCGAACCGTTTTTCTTCCTTATTTTGGTTTCGATATCGACATTTTCCGTGGTATCTTCTCCCCGATAAATCTCGAAGTAATAGCGCATTTTTACATTATCATCGCCCCCGAAAGAACGCCCTACCGACGGAATAACCACCAGGTTGCCCTTGTCGAATACCCCAGTCTCTTCTTTTAATGCCTCTACCGTCCGGATAAACTCAATATCCGAAAGCTGGGGAGTCGGTTCGTAATGATTCCTAAGTTTAACGTCAAAACCGGTCGAGTAACTTTTTTCGGAATACCTGTCCCTTACGATTACAGCCACTTTGTACTTGCCGGGAGGCAGGTCAAAATTGACCTGACTGGTGCGAAAATCGGTACGGGAACGGGTTTTTTCCTCATCGGGAACAATTATATTCCTGTTTTTAGTATCCGAGGCCACTACTGCATTATTATTGTCATTAACCGTAATCATAATGTCGTATTCGGCGATATAATCGGATCCCTGCGAGCGGTATTCAAAACCAAAATTAAAAACCTGGTAGTATATTTCCAGCCGGACCTTACCGGAATCCGGCGATTTAAACCCGGCATGGTCAATCTGAATAAGGGGTTGCACCGCGGCACGGGAATTATCAAAAAAATTAAACTGCGCCCGGGGACTGAAAACCAGTAAAAGACTGATAAGCACGCTGGTACTGAAATATTTCATGATATTACCTGTCATAATATTTATAACAAAATACCTTTTGTTTTGTTGAAATTTATATTGAGGAAATGAAAAGGGCAATTAAAATAATCAGGTCCTTACTCACTCATATCTAAGAGCTTCAATGGGATCCAGCCGGGAAGCTTTTATCGCCGGATAAACGCCGGAAACCAATCCCACGGAGACGGATACAATAAAACCGACTACTATCCAGAAGACCGGAATATTTATCGGGAAACTCAACAGCTTATTGATTAACATACCCAACAGAACCCCGAATAACACCCCGATAATACCGCCAGTGGCCGAAAGCGACATCGCCTCCGTTAAAAACTGCAGAATTATATTCATTCTCTTAGCCCCGATGGCCTTACGGACACCTATCTCCCGGGTTCGTTCCGTGACCGAAACCAGCATGATATTCATGACACCAATACCGCCTACCATAAGACCGACCGAAGTAATGACAATCATCGCCAGGTAAATGTACTTGGTGATATTGCCAATCGTCTCCTTGAACTGCTCCTGGGTACTTAAAGCAAAATTATCTTTTTTGTTAAATGGTACTTTGCGGTAAATACGCAAGGCCGTGGTAATTTCCTCTTTGGCCTGCTCAATCTTATCATAAGCAACCGCCCGGGCAATTAAACCCAGCTCTTCTTCCCAAGGGTACATTTTCAAAAAGGTTGACAGGGGAATGATGACCATCCGGTTTTCGTGTTCATTGCCGAAATTTGATTTCAGTTTTTCGATAACGCCGACCACGGTAAATTTATATCCGTTGACCCTTATTTCCTTGTCGGCTGCTGATTTTCCCTCGAACATGGTTTCTGCGACATCAGCACCAAGAACACAATTCATCAGATGAAATTTTTCATCGACCTCGGATAAAAACCGTCCTTCCGCCATATTCCGATCACGCACTCGCACAAAATCCGGCCAGGTACCGAAGATATAGGGGTCACTGAATTTAATATTATTATATTTGACCTCATTGCCCCCCGGTTTGAAATAATAATTCTGCGGTGAAACCCCGTCCACCGAGGGACAGTTATCCCTTATAGCCTGCGCCTCGCCAACCGTTATCGGGGGACGGTTCCGTTCTTCCTCGGTTAATTTATCAAAATCGACATCATCCTCATATTTGCTGACGATGATGATATTAGAACCGATCTTATCGATTTCATCCTCGGCTGCGTCATTCAATCCATCAATAATGGCGGCCATCCCGATTACCGAACTTACCCCCACCATAACTCCCAGGATAGTCAACCCGGCACGTAGTTTATTGGCTTTTATCGAGGCTAGCGCCATCAAGATACTGTCTTTTATTTCAACCATGGTTAACAGCATGGAGACTACTCATAACTTAAGGCTTTAATCGGGTCCAGCCGGGCGGCTTTCATAGCGGGGTAAATCCCGAATATCAGACCGATACCGGTCGAGATGCTGATGCCGGAAATAATAGCCAGGACCGAGGGCGAAATGGTCATGTCTATCATATTCATCAGACTTCGGGCAATGACAAAGCCCAGCACTACGCCTATCAGGCCGCCGGTCATAGTTAAAATCAGAGATTCAAACAAAAATTGAACCAGGATATGTTTTTGTTTGGCACCCAGCGACTTGCGAATTCCTATTTCCCGCGTTCTTTCGGTTACTGAAACCATCATTATATTCATAACAACAATTCCCCCGACCACCAGTGAAATAGATGATATCCCGATCAGCCCCAATCTGAAAACACGGGTTATCTGGTTCAAAAAATCCAGAATCATATCCGCGGTCAAAATCGTAAAATCATCGGGTTTATCAAAGGGTACATGCCGGTAGGAACGCAGGATAACCCTTACCTGGTCCATGGCATCCTGAAGTTTTTCCAACGACTTCGCTTTGATGATAAAACTCATATATCGCCCGGGGCGACCGAATTGTTTGAGGTAAGTCGAAAAGGGAACATATATGAAATTGTCTTCGTTGCTACCGCCGAATAAACTGCCTCTTTTTTTGGCTACGCCCACTACCTTGTAGCTCTGACCATTAATTTTTAAATCCTTACCAAGCGGGTCAAGACCGGAAAGTAAATTTTCCCTGACCATGTCCCCGATAAAAGCCACTCGCTGACGGTATACTTCCTCTTCGGGAACATAAAACCGACCCTGTTCTACTTCGACATCAACAATATCAATTAAATTGGCCCGGGCCGCCCTTATGTTAACATTATTTAAAGCCTGGTTACCGTATTTCACCTTCGCCCTCGTACCCGTGTTGGGCGACAGTTTTTCGCAATCGGGGCAACCATCGATAATCAGCTTCTCCATCTCCGGATCCAGGGGTTTGCGTTTTATCATTTCGCGGAATTCTTCTTCCGTGGTAGCTATTCCCACACGCTGAACAAAAAAGGTGGTCGGACCCAAAGAAGCCAGGTCCTCCTGAACAGCCCCAGCCATTCCTTCCAGGGCGGAGATAATGGTCATCACCGAGGTCACTCCGATCATGATGCCCAGAAAGGTCAGACCGGAACGAAGTTTGTTGCTTATGATAGCATCGAAAGCAATTTTTAATAGTGAACCGGTAATCATTTTTTAATGCACACCGTTACGTTCGGAGTCCCGAATTTTCTGGTCTTCCGCAATTCGACCGTCGAGAATGGAAAGCACTCTCCTGGCATGTCGGGCAACCTCACGTTCATGCGTCACGATAATGATGGTATTACCCTGGCGGTGAAGGTCGTTCAGAAGTCTCATGATTTCTTCGGAGGTTTTACTGTCCAGGTTGCCGGTCGGTTCATCAGCCAGAATCAGGGAAGGATTATTGACCAGAGCCCGGGCAATCGCCACTCGCTGCCTTTGACCGCCGGAAAGTTCATTGGGTTTATGGTTCATCCGGTCTTCAAGCTGTACTTTCGTTAAAGCCTGGCGGGCTTTTTCCTGGCGGTCACGGGTAGGCGTGCCGTTATAAATCAGCGGCAATTCGACATTATGCAACGCCGTGGCACGGGGTAACAGGTTGAAAGTCTGAAATACAAAACCGATTTCCCGGTTACGGATATTGGCCAGTTCGTTATCGTTCATCTGGCTGACTCTCTTGTTATTCAGGTAATACTCACCTTTGGTGGGCGTATCCAGACAGCCAATCAGGTTCATTAGGGTCGATTTACCCGAACCGGACGGACCCATAATCGCAACATACTCTCCTTTTTCAATCATAATGGTAACATCCTGAAGAGCATGAACATCTTCCGCACCCATCATATAGGTTTTACACAAGCCTTTGGTCTCGATAAGCGTCATGTTTAATTTCTTCCTGTTTCTTCAACTTGCTTGATAACTTTAACGCGGTCACCGTCTTTAATTGTTCTCAGTATCCGGTAGGGTCCCGAGATCACAGAATCACTGTCATTAATTCCGGAGAGAATTTCAATGTCTTTCTGGTCAGCAATACCGGTTTTGACCGGGACAAACTCAGCCAGCCCGTTCCTGATAATATAGACGCCCTTAACGTCTTCCCGTTTAACCTCTTTACCGGTGCTGTCGGCTAACGTATCTTTTTCCGGAGTCTCTTCATCGGTGACATTTTCCGCGGCCTGAACCTGGCTGACGACCGCTGAACCGGTACTTTCTTTGGTCTGGCGGGCTCGTTCCAGAGAATCCAGGTCCAGTGAACGCATGACCACAGCACTGAACGGAACAGCGATCACCCCGGACTGCTTGTTGGTGGTGATATCCACATCGGCTGACATCCCGGGGCGAATATTGGCTTTCGTCTCTTTAAAAATAACTTTCACCCGAAAATTTGTCGACTGGTCCTGAGAAACACTGCTGGCATAAATTGCCGTGTTGCCGATTTCAACCACTTCACCGGAAAAAACGGAGTCCGGGAAGGCATCCACCGAAATTTTGGCTGGTTGATTAAGTTCAATTTTACTTATCTCCGTTTCATCCACCTCGACTTCAACCTCGAATACATTTAGATTGGAAATGGTCATGAGAGTTTTACCCTGTGTAAATGAGGTCTGGGCGGCCGCAATCTCGCCGACTTCACAATCAAGGTAGGTAATAATGCCGGACATGGGAGCCCTAATCTTGGTCTTGCTCAGGTAATCGAGCTGTTTTTGATTTCGGGATTCAAGTTGTTTAGCCTGGGCAAGCATGGCTTCATAAGCAGCCTTGGCGTTAAGATACGCATAGTTGGCATTTTTACTCTGTGTTTCCGAAGTCAGGTTGTTTTTATACAATTGTTCCTGACGTTCAAACTCTTCCCGGGACTGGTCCAGGGTGGATTTGGCACCTTCAAGGCGGGCGTTGATTTCATTGACCGCATAATGAGCCTGTTCGGCATCGGAAGCCAGCTGAACGGTATCGAGCATCACCAGGAGATCGCCGGCCCGAACAACATCGCCTTCCTTTACCAGGAGCTTTATGATTTCACCGTTAACCTCGGAAGTAATATTGACTTTGGTCTGGGGTTGAATTCGACCCGAGGCCGAGACAATCTCGGTCATATCCTTTTTACCTGCTTTAATAACGTTGATATCAATAGTTTTCTCATTACTGGTCGCCAGATTGGCGATTATAAGAATAATTACTACGACTACGACGGCGCCGATTATCAAAATTTTCTTCTTCATCGGAATAACCTTTATTTATGTTACATTTTCCCCATAGCATTTTCGAGTTCGGCTATCGCCAGGTTCAAATCAAAATCCGCCCTGATTAAAGAAACCTGGGCTTCTTTCAACGAAACCTGAGCGTCAAGCAGTTCCAGAATAGCCGCCGCTCCCAGATTATATTTCTCCTGGGTTATCTTCAAATCTTCAAGGGCGGCTTCCACATTTTCCTCGGAAACCTTCTCCTGTTCCTTAAGCTGCTGGATATTCAAATAAGCTTTTTTAATAGCGCTGACGGCGGCATTGCGTTCATCGGCCAGCTGGGCTTTCTGATTGTTCAGGTAAACCTTGGCCTGGGCAACTTGACGCTCTCTTAAAAAGCCGTCAAAAATCGTATAAGAGACACTCAGACCATAATTCCGGGTATGCCGGGAATAATCGTAGGTAACCGTGTCGCCCAGGGTACCGCTGAAAATACTGTAGGAACCATAAGCGGAAAGAGTGGGCAGGTAATTGGCTTTAGCTGCCCGGTAGCCATGTTTATACGAATCAACATTCTTCTGCATCGCCAGAAGGGATGGTTTATGAGTCAATCCGAATTCGATCGCTTCCGCAAGGGTGCCGGTAAATTCCCGCGTGGTGTATCTGGTGGAAAATTGGTAATCTTTACTCGGGTCCAGGCCGATGGTATACGCCAGATTGGCTTTGGAATTGGTGACGGCATTCCTGGCGGCTAAAAGGGACAGCTGGTCGTTGCCGTATTGAACCTTTTGTTTGAGCACATCGGAACGTGATACGGAACCCAAGTCATACTTGGACTGGGTCAACTTGAGCTGTTCCTCGGCTCGCTTGACAGCCTCTTCCTGAACCGTCAGGTTTTCCACGTTGGCCAGCAAAGCATAATAGTACATCTTTACCGAATAAATCAGGTCCTGTTCGGAAGCTATGACATTAAGCTGGGCGCTGGCTTTGCTGGCTGACGCCGAGGCGTAATCAAACCAGCTGGATACGTTTATTAAATCCATCGAACCTGAAAAACGTAAGGTCTTGCTGGTCCCCAGATCCAAATCGTCATATTCAAGTTCTTTTACTTCCGTATCCAGTACGTTGTATCGTATCACCTTCAAACTGTCGGAACCAATCACTTCCCAATCGATATAAGGTTCCTGATAAACAAGCTCGACATCCTGCTTCCGGTGGGTTTGCTTACCCTTGCTGTAATCATATCCCGCGTTGAGACGGGGTAAAAAAGCCCCCAGGGCATTCAGCCGGGCATATTTCGCCAGTGTTGCCTGACCATGAGCGGCGATTATCGAAGCCCGATTCTGCAAAGCCAGGTCAATACAATCATCCAGGGTCATTTCATCCTGCGCCTTCAGGGGATTACCATAAAGACCAATGAATAAAAGTAACAGTACCAGTGTTCGTTTCATAAACCTCATCGATTAGTTCTCCTTATATCTCCATTAAAACAAACTTCCTATTGCCGTTAAAAGAACATGCAACACCGATAACATACCTACCGATAAGACCGACAACCAGTATCCTTTGTTGCGTACAAATCCATAAACCGCCGCCAGGCCGATACCCACCACGATTATTTCCCAGATATTAAACAGGTCAATTTTGGATAGAGCGACAAAAGGCAAACTCTGAAATCCCTTATCAATCGCCAGGAAGCCCAGCGAAAAGGGCGCCATCATCTGTCCTTTCATATATATAAAGAGCGCAGTCAGAATACCCCCGGCATCAAATAAAAACTGCCCGTAAAGCATAACCGATAAGACCTGTTTGTAGCGGGCTTTGCCGGCCATAATAAAATTTCCGAAAAAAACAGCCAGCAGGGCGGCTACCGGAGGTATCAGCATACTGAAAATAACACCCGCTACAAATGTGGAGATGCGCATAAAATTTCTAGCGTTTTCGGGCAGTTGCTGCCCCTGAAGACGTTCCTGCAGCTGGGGCGATTCGATTTGCATTGTGACCATGGCATCCATCATCAGATACATGGTAACCATTGTCAATATTAATATTGCAATATAGGGAATGAGAATTTTAGGATGGTTTTTTAAATTCTCGAAAAACTGTGCCGGTTTATAAAAAACCTCGAATAAACCTCTAATCGACAGCCCCTTGTCAGCGTCGGAAGAAATCGCCATGGCAGGCGTCACTTGTGGATTGTTTATATTTTCCATCACATTCTCCTTTAATTGTCTTTAGACGTTAATTTTGTTTAAAAGTTTCAATTAGTGACAAATGTATTTTAATGGAAATACTTATCATATGTTAAAATATTCAAACAAAAAAAACGGGCAATCGAAAAATGCCCGTTTTGAAATAAATTAATATTCTACGAATTTTATCTGAAAAGAGCGGCTCCGACAACCAGAGATACGATAGCCATAAGCTTGATAAGAATATTCATCGAAGGGCCGGAAGTGTCTTTGAAGGGGTCGCCCACGGTATCGCCGACCACCGCCGCTTTATGAGCAGGGGAACCTTTACCTCCCAGAGCCCCGGCTTCGATGTACTTTTTGGCATTATCCCAGGCGCCGCCGGCATTGGCCATCATCAGTGCCAGCATGACACCGGACATGGTTGAACCGGCCAGCATGCCACCCAGGCCTTCCTTACCGAGCAGATAACCGATGATAATAGGGGCAAAAACCGCGGTCAGGCCGGGAGCCACCATTTGCGCCAGAGCGCCTCGGGTGGCAATATCCACACAGCGTCCGGTATCCGGTTTTGCCTTACCTTCCATTAATCCCTTAATTTCCCGGAATTGACGGCGCACTTCCTCGACCATTTTCGAGGCGGCTTTTCCGACGGCCGTCATAGTCAGGGCGGCAATGAAAAACGGCAGTACCCCGCCAATGAAGAAGCCCATAACCACCTTTACATCCAGAATATTGATACTTTCCATACCCACGGCCGTGGAATAAGCCGAGAAAAGAGCCAGCGCGGTCAAAGCCGCCGAGCCGATAGCAAAACCCTTACCAATCGCCGCGGTGGTATTGCCCAGCGAATCGAGCTTGTCGGTAATTTTGCGAACCTCAGGCCCAAGACCGGACATTTCGGAAATACCCCCGGCATTGTCGGCAATGGGACCGTAAGCATCAACCGACATGGTCACACCGATAGTCGCCAGCATCCCGACCCCGGCAATACCGATACCGTAGAGGCCCGCGAAACTGTAACCGGTATAAATTGCTATACAGATTACAATAACGGGTAACAGCACTGATTCCATACCCACCGCCAGGCCGTTGATAATATTGGTGGCCGCGCCGGTTTCGGAAGATTTGGCTATGCGCCTGATAGGTGAAGCCGCGGTGTAAAATTCAGTCAGCAAACCCAGAGCAATTCCGGCCAGATTACCGGCTAAAATAGCCCAGAAAATTTTCTGGTCGAGCCCCAGTTTATCAATAATGAAATAAGCGGCAACCAGCATTATAACCGCACCGACATAAGTCACCAACCTCAAAGTGGCGGCCGGGTTCATCCTGGAGAAAATATGGACGGAAAGAACACCCAGGATAGAGGCCAGCGCCCCGAAAGCCACGATAAGCAGTGGCAGTTGCATATGGGCGATTCTTAATGGCTCGCTGATAGCCGTGGAGGTCGCCCCGATAGCAATAGTGGCAATTACCGAACCGACATAAGATTCAAAAAGGTCAGCGCCCATCCCGGCCGTATCGCCGACATTATCACCGACAT
>JAQUSF010000041.1:0-4283 GCA_028715215.1 Candidatus Zixiibacteriota bacterium | reverse complement strand
CTGGTCACCGGAGAATAGAAGGGAACCAAGAACCATCGCGGCAATTGAGGTTACCGCATAGGTCTCAAATAAATCAGCGGCCATACCCGCGCAATCGCCGACATTATCACCGACATTATCAGCAATGACTGCCGGATTACGCGGGTCATCTTCGGGTATCCCGGCTTCCACCTTACCCACCAGGTCAGCCCCGACATCAGCCGCCTTGGTATAAATACCGCCGCCGACACGGGCAAACAGAGCAATGGAAGAAGCTCCCATGGCAAAGCCGTTGATTACGTTCGAAGTCGTAGGGTCACCCCCGAAGAAGTAGAAAACAATCCCGACCCCGATCAAACCCAGGGAGGCTATCGTCATACCCATTACCGCACCACCGGTAAAGGCAATCGAAAGAGCCGCCGGTTGGCCCTTTTCCTTTGCCGCGGCACAGGTACGAACGTTAGCCCGGGTGGCGGCTTTCATCCCGATAAAACCAGCCAGCATCGAACAACAAGCCCCGCCCAGAAAAGTCAACGCTGTTTGTAACTGAATCCGCCAGGCCAGAAGTGCAAAAACTACTATTATAAAAATAACCAGGATGGAATATTCCCGTTTCAGAAAGACCATGGCACCATCATGAATAACACCGGAAATCTCCTGCATTACCTTGGTACCGGCATTCCTACTCCGGATCCATAAGTAGAGTATTATAGCAAATAATAACCCTACCAGACCAATAAGAGCAGCTAACAAACCCAGATTCATTAATTTAATCTCCCGTTAAGACTATAAAATTTAATCAGTTATATCTCACCTATTTGATAAAATTAAAAAGTAATATATTGTCCCTGGATAAGTTAGGCAAGTTATTTTTTTCACTAATAATTCTAAATTTATTTATATTGTAACATGATGATTGATCTAAATGCAGATTTTAAATTAAGTTGAAAATAATACAATAAATAAAATTAAGTAGTTACTTGTCAACGCCTTAATCAGTTTTCTACCATGACGGCTTGAGTATTAACCTGAAAAATCTTATTTAATCGACCGGCAAGTTCCAGGGCTTGTTTTAATAGTGTCATCTCTGAATTTTCAAAGTTTTCAGCAGTCCGCCCTTTTGAAGGATTAAAAATCGAGAAAACTATTATTTCACCCTCGGCTTTGAGAAAAACCATAAATGGCAGGTTGCCCAGATCACGCCACATTTGCTCAGGAAAGGTTTTTTCAAGTATGTTTGGATTCCTGGCCGCTAAAAAGTACTTTTTATTAAATTCAGGCATCTTATCGAGGACAACAGGTTCAAAATCACCCGATTTCAAAGCCAAACGAGCCATCTTTTGAAGAAAACCGGTCCACTTACCGGTTACCGGGAAACCGGGAGCCATGCGAAAAGACGGCAGGTTCAATCCTTTTCTTACCAGAATAAAATTGTGCTGATTACTATTGGAGTTCGAACCAGTCATAATGCAACAACTGAACAACCGGTAGGCACCGCAATCACGGCTGTAAATTCTGGAAAAATTAATCCGTTCATCTTTATTTTTAACGAGATTGCGAATTCGTTCGGTTAATTCATTATCAAGGGTCAAAGCCGGATAAAAACCAAAATTCTGCCGAACCTTCCGGTAAATTTCTTCCCGGTGCCGGGCGTTACGAATAATACGGGTAACTAAAAAAAAGCCAACAAATAATATTAGTATTGCTATTAACGATTCCATAAGACATCTCCGGTTTGATGATAGTTATCAACAAGTTACTTATTTGTTTATCGGCAGTTACAAGAGAGCTTTAAGCCGGAACCAGCCTTGGGGATTGAAAAATGCGAAAAATAAAACAGTATCGTCTTATTACCGGGTCAAGCCGGCAATAGGGAGGGTATAAAATATTTAAAAAGGTTTAACCTCTTCTGGCATGCTGGTCTTCGAGGACTTCGATATATTTTTCAGCGGCTACTGCGGCCGTGGTGCCGTCGCCCACCGCGTTGGTGACCTGGCGAACCAGTTGTGAACGGACATCGCCGCAGGCAAATATCCCTTTTATGGATGTTTCCATATGATTATTGGTAATTATATATCCGCCCTGGTCAAGCTTGATATCTTCCTTTATCATCCAGGTATTGGGCTTGAAACCGACAAAAATAAAAATCGCCCCGACACTGAGGTCCGTTTTCTCCCCGGTCTTGACATTTTTCAAAGCGAGGTGAGTGACTTTGTTTTTGTTGCCGTTTATGGCTTCCACTACCGTATCCCAGATAAACGCAATCTTGGGGTTATCCATAGCTCGTTGCTGGATGATTTTTTGCGCCCGGAGCTTATCCCGGCGGTGGATAATATATACTTTGGAACCGAATTTGGTCAGGAAAGTCCCTTCCTCAACGGCGGCATCGCCCCCGCCCACCACGGCGATTACCTGGTCTTTGAAGAAAGCGCCATCGCAGATGGCACAATAGGAGACACCTTTTCCGCTATACTCCTTTTCCCCGGGAACGTCAAGTTTTACCGGAGAACCGCCGGTGGAAAAGATAATGGCTTTTCCCCGATAGATATTGCCCGAAGCACATCTGGCCACCCGGTCTTCACCCTCACAAAAAACTTCCACAACCTCTTCCATAGCTATTTCGAGACCGAATTTCCGGGCGTGGTTGGCAAATTTCATCCCCAGTTCGGCTCCTTCGATATGTTCAAAACCAGGATAGTCTTCAACCTCGCCGGTGACAGCAATTTGACCGCCGGGAAGATACTTTTCCAGAGCCACGACTTTACGTTGCGCCCGGGCGGCATAAAGACCGGCGCAGAGCCCCCCCGGCCCGGCGCCGACAATCACGATATCATAATGCTTTTCTTCAGCCATTATTTTTCTCCTTGAGAATAATCACTTTTCAATTCAACTGGAAATCCCAAAAAGAATATACTACCAGTCAATCCCCTTTTGGGCCAGAATGCCTTTCTGGTAAGGGTGTTTTACTTCCTTCATTTCCGTAACCAGATCCGCCTTTTCAATAAGCCAATCCGAGGCGTTGCGACCGGTAATAACCAGGTACTGGTCAGATTTGCGAGCCTCGACAATCTGATGTAACTCCTGTTCGGTTACCAGACCAAGGTCACAGGCTACATTAAGTTCATCAAGAACTACCAACTGGTATTGTCCCGATTTTATTTTCTCCAGAGCCAGATTTACGCCATTTTGTGCGGCCCGGCGATGCTCTTCGAATGATTTGTTATCATCAATAATCCCTACAAAACCTTCGCCAATCACATTCAATTCCACATTGGGTAAAAGCCTTTTAATCCCTTCCAGTTCACCATATTTCCAGCTGCCCTTAATAAACTGGATTATACATATCCGCCAGTCATAGCCAACCGCCCGAACGCACATCCCCAGAGAAGCGGTAGTTTTACCTTTCCCGTTACCGGTATATACAATCAAAAGCCCGACTTTTTTATCTTCCGCCATTATTACACCTCAAAAAAGATAATGCAATGTACTGTTTTACCCTTAAAAGAAAAAGCTTTTTTTACGGCCAGGGTTTTTTCCCCGACCCTTATTTTGTGAAAAAAATAACAAAATTCTTGCTTTTAAGGTCTATTTTATGTATATTGGGTCGAAATAAATAAGACATATTTTATCTTTTTATATGGTTGTCAGTTGGCTGTTCATGGATATCAAAAGCTTAGCTCATAAGGAAGATTACCATGCAATTCACTAAGGCCGAAGAATACGGGATTTTCGGAGTTTTATATCTGGCGGAAAAAGACCGTTCTATTATAACACCCCTTTCGGAAATTTCCCGGGCTCAGAAGATACCGGAAAAGTTTTTGGCCAAGATTTTCCAATCTTTGTCCAAGTCCGGGATAATCCGTTCGCACCGCGGCGTTCGTGGTGGTTTCACACTGGCAAAAGACCCCTCGGAAATAAGTATCAAAGAAATTCTGGAAACAATTCAGGGACCCTATCATTTCATGAAATGTCTCAATGACTTCAAATCCTGCACAATGAATAGAATTGAATTTTGCCCCTTAAGAGAAATCCTTCTTATTGCCGAAAAACGACTGGTATCGGTCTTCGAAGAATATACTCTTTCCGATTTAATCAAATGGAATAAAACGAAAACCGCGGCCAGCTAAATCCAGCCCTATTTAACGATTGTGTTTGCATTTTTTATTTAATTGTATATTTTCCCGGTTTTAGGAGAAGTATTTAAGTGTCTGTTAAATCCGACCGCTGGATAGCTGAAATGGCTAAAAATCATGACATGATTAAGCCCTTCTCGGAAACGCAGATCCGCAGGGGCATCAGTTATG
>JAQUSF010000137.1 GCA_028715215.1 Candidatus Zixiibacteriota bacterium | reverse complement strand
CTTCGGCTTTGCCGCCATTACAGGCTATTTGGTATAACTCGTTAATATTCAAAATGTTCTACCTGATACAAAATTTCTGCGATAAGTTTCAATTTATGCAATTTCATCTATTTTCAGACAGTAAGCAGAGTTTTTCAATAAATTGATTACTATTACAATATACATTTTTTTCATTAAAGTAAATATTTTTGCAATTCGTTATCAATTCTGGGAACTACTCTTAATATCAAAGACTAAATGATGAAAAAACTTAAGTTCATATCAGTTAATAAGATATAAACAGGCTGGGAGGTTTCAGTATGTTAAAAAGTTTAGCTTTTTCTATTATTGTGCTTTGTCTGATTTTTTATCAAGCTCACAGCCAGTATGTCAATGAAACACTGTTTCCTTCCTTACCTTTTACCGGAAATATTACAGGCAAGCCTGTTCCTGTTATCATTAATATCGGACAGACGGCTTGTCCTCGAAATATTGCCTTTGTTATGAGAGATAAAACTTTGGGCAATACCCGCACTTTTGATATTGTTACTGAGGATGTTGATCTCGACAGTGATAATGATATTTTAATGGCTAACTATATTGGCTATTCTCAGCTCTGGTTAAACGACGGGAATGGTGCGTTCACGTTAAAGCCGCCAAACATTCAGCTTGTCGAAAGTGCACGGTGCAGGTGTAGGCGATTTAAATGGTGACACTTACCCTGATATCTTCCTTATAAGCCAGGCGGATCCAAGTAAAGTGTATTTTAACAATATGGACGGAACCTTCACTGCCGGCGGGCAAAATATCGGTTCGGGCGCAGATTCTCCTATCAAAATCGTTCTTGGCAATGTGGATGGCGACAGCGACATCGATGCGGTCATTTCTTATAATATGTTGCCCATCAAAGTATGGTTGAACGATGGAAATGGTTTCTTTACGGTATCGAGTTCTCAATTTGGCGAAGCCGATGAACCTTATATGGAATTAGCCGATTTAAACGGCGATACCTACCAGGATATTTTCTTGACAATCATGGATCAACCCGACGAAATATGGCTCAATGACGGCTCCGGCAATTTTGTCAACAGCGGCCAAACCTTGGGGAATGCCACCGGATATGATTATTCGGCAAGTGGTGATATCGACGGTGACGGTGATGTTGACATCGCAGTGAGCAACTCAGTAGAGGGTGTCAAGATCTGGCTCAATCAGGATAACACGGGCTCATTTGTTGAAGCGGGACCCTATTTTTCTGCCGGGATCCAGAAAGTCGCGTTATTTGATGCTGATCTTGATGGAGATCTTGACCTGTTCACCTCCCATAACACTGATGGAAACGTCCTGTGGAGAAATACCGGTTCGGCAAATTTCGAGCCGCTCGGGCCGGTTTTTGGATACGCCTTCATGACAGGCATCGCCAGTGACAAGCTTGATGAAGATGATGACTTCGATGTTGTATTAGGGCTAAAGGAGAACTCCGGAGGTAATACCATTTATTTCAATAACTCTACCGACACCTGTCATGGGTCTGTCACGGATATTGACGGGAACGTGTATGGAACCATCACTATCGGCACCCAGATCTGGATGACCGAGAATCTGAAAGTTACGCATTACTGTAACGGCGATACCATCCCGGAGGTGACCAATCCAACGGAATGGGTGAATCTCATAACGGGTGCTTCCTGCGTGTATGGCAATGACGCAGGCAATACAGCCACTTATGGCCGGTTGTACAACTGGCATGCAGTGGCTGACATAAGAAAAATTGCCCCCGCAGATTGGCATGTGGCAACCGATGCCGACTGGAAACAGCTGGAAATGTTTCTCGGTATGAGTCAGTCTCAAACCGATTCAATGGGGTGGCGGGGAACGGCTGAGGGCGGCAAACTCAAGGAGAGCGGTACAACACACTGGACCAGTCCGAATATCGCGGCCACGTACGAGACAGAATTCTCCGGGCTACCCGGTGGTTACCGATACGAGGGCGGCATCTACGACGGGATTGGCTTGCATGGTGTCTTCTGGACATCTTCCGAGTTCAGCAGTAACTTCGCGTGGACCCGGGGTCTTGGCAATATCTATTCCGGGATCCGCCGGTTCGACGGTAGCAAAGTCGATGGTTTTTCAATTCGTTGTGTGAAAAACGCCAGCTGTTGCAATGGTGCTACTGGTAACGCCGACTGCTCGGAAAACGATGAATCGGATATTTCCGATATCACCCGCCTGATTGATTATCTTTATATCAGTCACAATGAACTATGCTGTATGGCTGAAGCCGACGTCGACATCAGCGGAGGTGACCCGGATATCTCGGATATAACATATTTGATTGACTATCTCTACCTGACCCATAAGGCTCTGCCGGATTGTTTGTAATAAAACAGCTTGCTGAAGACTTTAAAAAGGTTATCTTTATATTAAAGATGACCTTTTTTATATTATATCAGCCTGGCAAACACTCAAATATATATTTTATAAAAAAATGTACATTAGTCTATTTTTTTTACAATATCTTATATATAATTAAACAAAACTCTCCTGAAGCCGTGTTTCTTATAGCGGCAAGGAATTCAATCTTATTACAGAAATCAGGTAATATTTTTTACCTGAGGCAGTACTATTTTTAAGAATTAATAATTTTTTAGCTGGTTTATAGCAACATATATAAATGAGTAGGAGGCAAATTATTATGAAGTGTCTCTGTGCAACAACAGTATTTCTAATGCTGACCTTGATTTCAAATACAATATTTGGAATTTACCCGGATAAAGGGATGGCTGGTCAAGATAAGCAAGTAGCCACCAGCCTTATTGTTAAGCTGAAAACCGGTATAGCCCCGGTTATAAGCATCGATAAAAAAGGGGCGGTATCGACCGGAATAACCTCGCTTGATGCTCTGAACACCAAGAATGAAATCTCCGGACTTAAGTATCTTTTCCCATCGGACCGTTTCTCTCATCTTCCGGGAAACCTTAAAAATATTCTTATTCTAGAGTTCTCCGGCGGAGAAAACATTAATAGTCTTGCCGAAGAATACAACGGTCTCGAGGAAGTTGCTTATGCTCATCCTGACTGGCAGGCGGAATTATATGATACTCCTGATGACCCACTTTACATATACCAGTGGGCATTAAATAATACCGGGCAGAGTTATTATGTTCGAAGCGATTCCATAACCCATGGCTTGCCCGATGCCGATATTGACGCCCAGGAAGTTTTTGTTAATCCTCCTGACAATACCCGAACCGTAATTGTCGCCATGATAGATACCGGAGTTGACTTAGAGCATCCTGACCTGGCCGCTCACCTCTGGACCAACGCGAACGAAATAGCTAACAACGATATCGATGATGACCATAACGGCTATATAGACGACAAATTTGGTTGGGATTTCACCGGTGATAGTATACTTCCTTACTGGCCGGATAATGACCCAACTGATCCTTACGGCCATGGCACCCATTGTTCCGGAATTATTACCGCAATTACGGATAATGCTACCGGGATAGCCGGCCTTTTGTCAAATTGTAAGATAATGCCAATAAAATTCTATCCTAACATGGTATCCTCATTTGCCGCCCAGGCTATTATTTATGCCGCTGACAACGGTGCTGACGTAATCAGCATGAGCTGGGGGTATCCCTGGCCGGTGGATATACTCTATGATGCTTTAGCCTACGCCCGCTCAAAAGGTGTAGTTCTGGTAGCTTCAGCTGGTAATGATGGTGTGGAAAAAGAAAATTATCCAGCTTCCTTCCCCGGAGTGATAACTGTCGGTGCCACCAACGCTATGGGCCTGATAACTGAATTTTCAACGCACAGTTCGAAACTCGATATTTCTGCCCCGGGCAGGTATATCCTGTCTTTGAGGGCAAAATATACAGATATGTATGATGACGATAAACACACTATTGGTGAATATTATTATATTGCTTCCGGGACAAGTATGTCCGGTCCTCATGTAGCTGGAGCCGCCGCTTACCTTCAAGCCATATCACCAGGCCTGACGCCCGATGCCACTGAAAATATTCTGGAAATGTCAGCTGATGATATTATTGATCCTTTTAATGATGGAAGTAATTATCCCGGCTGGGATAAATACAGCGGTTATGGCTGTCTCAATCTTAATCAGGCACTTAATAATGCTCCCGGTCTCCGAGCCCTGATATCATACCCAAAGACAAATCAATTTATTTCAGGGAATATCAATATTACAGGCCTGGCTGATGGCGATGACTTCACTCAATACACCCTTGAGTATGGCCAGGGCAGCGTGCCTGTATTCTGGACCGAAATAATTACTTCAAGCACACCGGTAACAGACCGTGCTCTTGCTTCCTGGAACACCGCTGGTCTCAATGGCCAATATACCCTCAGATTGAGAGTGGGTGAAACCAACATTTCTCTTGTCACGTTTCATCTGACAAACAACGACATAGCTGAGTTCGACTCGCCGCAGTTAAATGATACGGTCATATCCTGGACAAATATTTACGGTTCCGCCACCTGTCCTGATTTCAACCGCTATCTTATCGATTTTGGAGCCGGTTCGAAACCCACTACCTGGTCGGTTATCACCGAAAGTTCAGTACCTGTCAATAATGACGAACTGGCTTACTGGGATGTCAATAATGTATCGGATGGTTTGTACACGTTACGCTTGCAGGTTTTTTCCAACTCCCGTCTTGAGGACAGCACCAGTGTACGGGTTTATGTACAATCCATATTTTTAACGGAAAACGCCTGGCGATATAATTTTGACACTACCATAGCGATTGTCCCCAACTATGGTGATTTTGACTACGATGGCAACAATGAAATTGTTGTAGGCACCAAAAAGAATATATATTTTTTCAATCCTGATGGTACTTTAAAAACTACCGGTATGCCGGTTTTACCAAATAATGTGAATTTCATGATTCCTCCGGCGGTTGGAGATCTGGACGGTGATGGTCGCGATGATCTCGTCCTTTGCAGCAATACTAAAATATATGCCTTTCTTTCCAGTCAACCGGACTTTGAAATTACTCATTCGGGTATAGCCACTTATGACTATAGTAGTACCACCGCTACGAGATGGCCAGTACTATATCTAAAAGATATCGATGGCGACCTTAAGGATGAAATATTTTATTTCAGGGGTACCGGGGATATACCAATCTATAATTCGGACGGTAGTCTCAGAACGATGATTCCAGCTCATGGAACGTGCGGTCCTGTTCCAGCCGACTTAAATAACGACGGCCTTGATGAGCTTTATATTCCTGATACGGCTGTAGCCCAGTACGATGATATGGGCAATTTTATACAATATTACTCATACAATATGCCCAATTACCAAACTTATGATCTATCGGTAGCTGATATTGACAATGATGATACTCTTGAATTGATTTCTTTTGGTCGAAACGGAACAACGGGATACTATTTTCATTTATTCGCTTATGAACATCAAGACCTTGAAGGTGATGATTATCACCTGGAGCTGGTAGAGGGATTTCCCCGTAATACTGGTATTGAGGGCTATTTATTACCCGGAGGACCTGTTTTTGGTGACATCGATCGGGATGGTAATCTCGAATATTTCATTGCTTTTTATGAACTTGCATATGGTCAAATTTTTGGCTGGCGAAGTGACGGCACAACCATTCTCGGTGATAGTACCCTACCTCTTTTTGCCACTTCTTCCGATCCTTCTATAATGACCAATCTTTTGTTGGCTGACTTGAATAATGACGGCATCTCAGATATATTAGCAAATGCCTTTAAGGATGTGATGTGGTTGTACAAAGCTGAAAGAATTATCGCCTGGGATAGTAAAAATGGTGAAGTACTGGAGGGCTGGCCGAAAATAACTAAAACCGAAGATTTAACATCAAAGAGCTCAATTTTCAATGTACCGGTTTTAGGTGATGTAAATAAGGACGGATTTGTCGATGTGATGACTACAAACACCTACAATCAACTGTTGTTTTTCAATCTGGAAGGAATATATTACGACTCTACCAATTGCCCGGCATCCTTCTGGCGTTACAGCCGCCGTATGAACAATAATGCCGTATCTATTGAACATCCCGATTGCTGTGTCGGCTTAACAGGCAATGTCAACTGTTCTGATGATGAAGAACCGGATATATCAGACATCACCAGGTTAATTGACTTTTTGTATATCAGTCATCGCCCGTTATGCTGTTATGATGAAGCCGATTGTGACGGCAGCGGTGGACCGCATGACATTTCCGATATCACCTATCTGATTGCGCACCTGTATCTTGACCATCGCGCTTTGAAACCCTGCCCATGAGAAAACCTGCTTTTAGGGCATAAAATAAGCCGTCCCCGCTTGTACGGGGGCGGCTTTTTTTCATTTCCAATGAGAAAAGGTTTACCGACCGCTTTTTTCAAGTAAAAGTAAGTCAGCACGGGGCTCCTGACCGACAACTGTCTAAAGGATTCCGCCCTACGAAAACTGCCGGGCACGAAAATTCTGAACTTCTGCTCAAAATTATCGTCTTATAGATAGTGTTATTTCTCAATTAAGGTTGTTCTGTTGGGGGGAATTGAGAGTGAAATTTAATTACCAAACGAAACGAGGGAGAAAATGCGTATTTTCTGTCAGCTTTTGATCTTGATAATTATAACAGCCGCGGCGATTGACGGTCAGGAAAATAAAGACACC
>JAQUSF010000136.1 GCA_028715215.1 Candidatus Zixiibacteriota bacterium | reverse complement strand
CCTTAACAATCTGGCTGGTCTTTATTATTCACAGGGGAAATATGCAGAAGCAGAGCCGTTGTATAAGCGTGCTCTTGAGATAAGCGAAAAAGGCTTAGGCGCTGAACATCCCGCTGTAGCAACCAGCCTTAACAATCTGGCTGAGTTATATCGTGTTCAGGGGAAATATGCAGAAGCAGAGCCATTGTATAAGCGTGCGCTTGAGATACGCGAAAAAGTCTTAGGCGCTGACCATCCCGCTGTAGCGGCCAGCCTTAACAATCTGGCTGAGTTATATCGTGTTCAGGGGAAATATGCAGAAGCAGAGCCGTTGTATAAGCGTGCTCTTGAGATAAGCGAAAAAGTCTTAGGCGCTGACCATCCCTATGTAGCAACCAGCCTTAACAATCTGGCTGGTCTTTATTATTCACAGGGGAAATATGCAGAAGCAGAGCCGTTGTATAAGCGTGCTCTTGAGATAAGCGAAAAAGTCTTAGGCGCTGACCATCCCGATGTAGCGGCCAGCCTTAACAATTTGGCTGTGTTATATAAGGTCCAGGGGAAATATGCAGAAGCAGAGCCGTTGTATAAGCGTGCTCTTGAGATACGCGAAAAAGTCTTAGGCGCTGACCATCCCGCTGTAGCAACCAGCCTTAACAATCTGGCAAGGTTATATAATGACCAGGGGAAATATGCAGAAGCAGAGCCGTTGTATAAGCGCTCATTAGAGATTTTAGAAAAAGTATTTGGTGAAGTACATCCTAATATTGCCAGTTTATATGAAAATATGTCTTTATTATATTCTAATATGGGGCAAAAAGAAAAAGCCGAAGAATGTGAACAAAAGGCACAGGCTATACGTGATAAATTAAGATAATGACCTATCCGTTAATAAATTCACAAAGAGTAGAACAACTTGCCTATGACATCGGCTTTGACCTGTGCGGGATAACCACACCCGATATTATTCCCGAAGCCAAAAAGGCGTATCATGCCTGGCTTGAAAAAAAATATCATGCCGGCATGGCGTATCTTGAAAAAGACCCCGGCCGCCGCACCGACCCCAGACAGGTATTGCCCGAAGCCCGCTCGCTTATCATGCTCGGCGTGAATTATTATCAGCCCAACTCCGAGAAAATCCCCGAAGGTCACGGCCGTGTTTCCCGCTATGCCCGCGGAAAAGATTACCACAAGGTTCTGGAAAAGATGACCGAACGGCTTATCAATAAAATAAAAGAAGAAGTCAAAAACAGTTCGGGACCATCGTTCAAATACTTTGTCGATTATGGCCCAATGCTGGAGCGTGCCTATGCCGAAAAAGCCGGACTGGGTTATATCGGGAAAAACTCAACGTTGATAAATAAAAAATATGGTTCCTGGTTTTATATCTCGGAAATTATCACCAGCCTGCAACTGGTACCGGACCAGGTTTGGCCTGGTGAACATGGTCGTTGCGGCACCTGCCGCCGCTGTATCGACGCCTGCCCGACCGGGGCAATTGTCGAAGATGGTGTCATCGACGCCCGGCGATGTTTGTCATATTTGACTATCGAACAACCGTCGGCCATAACCGATGAAATAGCTTCGAAAATGGGCGCGATGATTTTCGGCTGCGATATCTGCCAGGAGGTTTGCCCCCGTAATAAGAAAGCGGTGGTAACAGGGAATAAGGAATTTCTTCCCGAAAGCGGAATGGGGGAGTTTGTCGACGCTCGCAAAATTGTAGCTATACAAACACCCGAAGAGTTTCATAACCTGACCAAGGGGACCTCGTTGACACGCCCTAAATTTGAAGGCCTTAAAAGAAACGCCCAGATAGTCCTGACCAACCAATCTAACTTGAAGAACGGTAACAACTAAACTATTCTTAAACAGTGACAATTAATTTTCGGTTGCATCTGAAGGTAAAATAAAACAAATTGTCACATGGCCAAAATTGCACCATCAGTATTGGGCGCTGATTTCTCTCGCCTGGGGGAGGAAATCAAAAGTGCCGATGAAGCCGGGGTAGAGGTTTTGCACCTTGATATCATGGACGGGCATTTTGTTCCCAATATTTCATTTGGCCCGGCTATCGTTAAGACCATTGATAAATTAACCGGGGCGTTTCTTGATGTTCACCTGATGCTGACCGAGCCGGAAAAGTATTTCGAAGCTTTCGTTGATGCCGGTGCTGACAGCATTACATTTCATTACAAGGTGCATCCTGAACCCCAACCTTATGCCGAGCAGTTAAGAAAGCTGGGGGTGAAAACGGGCATTTCGATAAATCCCGATGTCGAAGTGGCGAAAGTCCTGCCGCATCTTGAGCATTTTGACCTGCTTCTGCTCATGTCGGTTTATCCCGGATTCGGCGGGCAGAAATTTATCCGGCCGGTGTTGTCCAAAATAATGGAAGCCCGGAATTATATTGATAAAAAGGGAATAAAAACCATCATCCAGGTGGACGGCGGCATAGACAGGAGTAATGCCGCCGAGGTGGTCAAAGCCGGGGCGGACTGGCTGGTAATGGGCACCGCCTTTTTCGGTTGCGATAACCGCCCGGAGTTGGTGAAATACATAAATAACTTGTAAACGGAAGACAGGTGAGTATAAATGAAACATGGTTTTTTCATGGTCAAAACCGGTCTGGTTGACAGGGAATACAAGAGGGCTTTACAAAAAGGGAGTCGCGTAAATCTTATCAGTCAAATCATGAACCGCCGGGCCGAGGTTTTTACCCGAAAGCCGGAGATAAAGTACCTTATCGCCAACCGCCTGGGCTGGGTGGACAGCGCTTCGAAAATGAAAAAAAATATAGTTGCGATAGAGAAATTCGGGCAGGCGGTCATACGAGCCGGATTCAGACATGTTGTCCTGATGGGGATGGGCGGTTCCTCGCTGTGTCCGGAACTTTTCAAGCTGGTCTCCAATAAACATCGCACCCTGAAATCATTCGATGTCATCGATGCCACCGATCCCCGCGCGGTTAAAGATTTAATGCGGAAAATTGAAATAAAAAAAACCCTGTTTATCGTAGCTTCCAAATCGGGCGGGACGGTGGAGACGCGTTCGCACGAAGCCTTTTTTATCGACCGGTTGAAAAAAGCGGGGGTCAGTGATTTCGGGCGACATCTGGTGGCCATCACGGATAAAGGCAGTTCCCTTGAGAAATTCGCCCGCAAGAACAAATACCGTAAAGTATTTTTAAATCCCGCGGATATCGGCGGTCGGTATTCGGCGCTTTCGTATTTCGGTCTGGTGCCGGGCTTTTTTGCCGGTGTGAATTTGAAAAAGCTGACGGATAACGCCATCATGATGGAAGACCTGCTCCGCAAGCGCAAGGGTGAAACCAATCCCGCTCTGGTACTGGGGGTGCTGATGGCTGTGGCTTCAAAAGCAGGCATCAATAAATTGACTTTCGTTGCTTCGAAGAAAACCGCCCCGCTGATTCCCTGGATCGAACAACTTGTCGCCGAATCAACCGGTAAGCAGAGAAAGGGTGTGATTCCTATCGAAAACGAACCCCCCGGTAAAGTGTCGGCTTACGGCCATGACCGGCTGTTTGTCCTTATGCGGATGGCCGGGGAAAAAGAAGTTTTACCTTTAAAAACCAGGCGTGAATTAGCCGGTAAGAAGTTTCCCATGGTGGAGATAGTCATGAATACCCATGATGACCTGGGTGGACAGTTCCTGCTCTGGGAGGCGGCGACCGCGGCTGCCGGGTATTATCTGAATATCAATCCGTTCGATGAACCCAATGTCACCGAAAGCAAAAATAATACCAGGAGCATCCTTGACGCTTACCAGCGGATGGGACAGTTGCCTTACCAGGCAACCCTGGCGGACTGGGAGGGCATGTCGTTGATTGCCGTTGAAGGTACCCGCTATACCATGGCTGAAATAGCGAATATGGAAAAAATTCTGAAAAAATATTTCAGCGGTCTTAAAGCCGGCGAGTACTTTGCTTTATTAAATTATTTCAAGGCGGATAAAAGTACCGAGAAGGTCCTGGAAAAAATAAGAAGGACTATCAGGGATAATAAAAAAGTAGCGACCCTTCGCGGTTATGGCCCCCGGTTTTTGCATTCGGTGGGACAGTTGTACAAGGGGGGACCGGCAATCGGCCGTTTTGTGGTTTTCACGCGTGCCGAGTATGACCGGCTGGAGATACCGGGACAGCCGTTTGATTTCGGGAAGTTGATTACGGCGCAGGCGATCGGCGATTCCCGGGCGCTGGTACGAAGGAAACTGCCCCTCCTGGTGATAACGCTAAGGGGTAATCCGGCCGGGGAACTCGAGAAATTTCATGCGCTGTTAAAAAAAATTTTAAAATAGAGAAGGGGATGCAGTGACGATGTTTGATGACTGGCGCGGTTTCAAAGAAAGAAAACTTTCCAATGACTGGAAGAGGAAATTCTCCGAACTCGCCCGTGTTACCCGGGGACATATTCTCAAGATGACTACGGCAGCCGGTTCTGGGCACCCGGGTGGGTCAATGTCTTCGATGGATATTTATCTGATGCTCTATTTCATGGCGCGGGTTGACCCTAAACAGCCGTATCGGGACGACCGCGACCGTATCATCATCTCTCACGGTCATACCTCGCCGGGTGTTTACGCCGCCCTGGCAGCGGCTGGTTTTTTTGATATTACCCCGGCTTTGCACGGTTTCCGTCAGGCCGGTTCGCCTTTCGAAGGACATGTGGAAAGAACCATTCCCGGCGTCGAATGGGACACCGGCAACCTCGGCCAGGGTCTCTCGGTGGGGATCGGGAAAGCTATCTATTCGAAATTATCGGGTAATAATTATCATACTTACGTGGTGATGGGCGACGGGGAACAACAGAAAGGACAGATTGCCGAAGCCCGGCGGATGGCGGTTAAATACAGCCTGTATAATGTAACCGCGGTGGTCGATTACAACCGGCTGCAGATATCCGGTAAAATTGCCGATGTCATGCCGCAGGATATCAGGGCGGAATGGCTGGCGGATGGCTGGCAGGTACTGGAAATCGACGGTCATGACTTCGAACAGTTATACGATGCTTTTCATAAAGCCACCCATGATGAACAGCACTCTTATTTGATAATGGCGCACACCGTTATGGGTAAGGGAGTATCGTTCATGGAGAACGATGAAAGTTACCATGGTGCGGCGGTGAAATTAAATGACTTTGACCATGCCATGGCCGAACTTGGTATTGAAAATGATATCGAAGTCTTAATGCAGCAACGTAAAGCCGGCCCCCCGCCCCGCTTTAAAAATCATCCCCCCGGGTATCCTGTGCTCGACCCGGGCCGGCCGATAACCTACAGTCCCGAAGACAAACTCGACAACCGCAGCGCCTGGGGTAAAGCCCTGATGTCGGTTGCGGAAATCAATATGGGGCGTGATGGTTTTCATATGGCAGTGTTTGACAACGACCTGGCCGGCTCGGTAAAAACCGACTCTTTTGGTAAAAAATATCCGGGTAATTTCTTTCAGTGCGGGATATCGGAACACAACACCGCGGCCATGGCCGGAGCCCTTTCGGTGGAAAAGTTTCTTTCGGTATGGGCGGATTTTGGCGTTTTCGGCATCGATGAAACCTACAACCAGGCTCGTCTTAATGATATTAACAAAACCAATCTTAAGCTTTTCTGCACTCACAGCGGGGTCAATGTCGGTGAAGACGGCAAGACGCATCACTGTCTGGATTACTTTGGCTTGTTGAATTCCACTTTCGGCTGGAAATTGATCACCCCGGCCGACCCCAACCAGACCGACCGGGTGGTTCGTTATGTTCTGTCAACACCCGGTAATTTTGCCGTCATCATGGGACGGTCCAAACTGGCGGTCATAACCGATGAACAGGGTCAGCCGTTCTTCGGAGAAAATTATCGTTATCATTACGGGCGTATGGAAACCATACGAAAAGGTGAAAATGTCGCCCTGGTAGCGGCCGGGAATATGCTTCATGTCGCCCTCAAAGCCTGGTCGAAACTGGCGGCGGAAGATATGCGGGTCACCCTGGTATGTGTCTCCGACTGGTCGGATTTGCATATTGATGATATCAAAATGCTGGCCTCATACCCGCATGTGGTTACTATTGAAGACCACAACGTTAAAACCGGGCTCGGAACCGCTATTGCTTCGACGATGCTGTCGACCGGTTTGTCCACCGGATTCACCCGACTGGGTATCAATAAATATGCCTCTTCGGGTACTCCGGAGGAACTTTACCGGATGCTCGGTATCGATGATGATACTCTGGTCAGCAAGGTTAAGGTGATTCTGGGTGAGTTTCTTAAAATAGGTTGTTGAAATATTCAAGGAAGGGTATTAAAGACAAAATGATGGTAAGGATTGCAGGATATATCAGCGGTAATACCGTTGAAATTGCCAAGGTAAGAGAGAAAAAGGGCGGATTTGAGCTTTTTGAAGTGGAGAGTTACGTAAGTAAGCAGTTTACCAATTTCAAATCGATTCTCAATCTTTATTTGAAAAAAAACACGGATAAACTGTCCACTGCCTGTTTTGGCGTAGCCGGGCCGGTGATACAGAACAAGGTCGATACTACTAACTTACCCTGGCATATTATCGGTGAAAAAATAGAAAGCGATTTTTCTTTTAAAAAAGTCAAACTGGTCAACGATATCGTATCCACGGCTTATGGTCTGTCGCAGCTGGGTCCGGATAAATTCTTCATCATCAACAAAGGGAAAAAAACCGACAACGGCAATATCGGTTTGA
>JAQUSF010000040.1 GCA_028715215.1 Candidatus Zixiibacteriota bacterium | reverse complement strand
ATGCCGGTGAACTTGCGGTTTTTTCTTTTCCTTTTCATTCTCAATATAGTGGGAATCATTATACCTCAGGGAAAAAACCAGATGCCGGTTATCAGGGCTCCATTGAAGGTTACTTATGGTGCCGTCAATTTCCAGAAGTTGTTTTTCACTGCCGCCGCTCGACGGTATGATATAAAGGCCGGTTTTCTTGTCGCGGGTCGAAATAAAAGCCAGCCGCGTGCCGTCGGGTGACCAGACCGGGGTCTGGTCATAGTGGTCGCCGTGGGTAAAAGGCACCGTTCTCCCCATAGTTATATCATGCACGAATATATTGCTGAAATATTTCTTTTCTTTTTTATCCATTCTTTCCACGGTGAATGCGAGGCGTTTTTCACACGGCGAAATCGCCACCGCTCCGGGGAGGCGGAGTTTATAAAGGTCCTCACCTGTTATTTTTCGTTTCGCAAAACTTCCGGCTTTATTTCTTTTCATGTTTTCTTTCTCTCCTGCATAAATCAGTTTTTAAAAATTAAATTTAACCAATGTGTCTCTCAGGGGCAAGGCTTAATGATGGCTGTTGAAAAAAAACTTGTATCCCGGGGTGAAAAATTTTATATTATAAAAAGAAGGCATCTTGGTTTTTTACCCCAGAGAAAAAGGATTAAAGTAATATTATAATTATTGAGGTATGTCATGAAATACTTATTTGCTTTTCTGTGCACTTTAGTTCTTATCCTCGGTTCTGGATGCAGCGAACAACCATCAGCCCCACAAACTTCGGCTGAACCCGAAGTTTCCGATTATACCCTCGTCGATATACCTTATATGGAAGGTACTATCAGGAACCTGATAACCACCCCGGTACCGGAAGAACCGGTTACCGAGGACCCGAACAGCCCGCAGTTGTCGCTCTCGGACGCTTATTTCAATATCCACCGGGTTAAGATAATGTGGGGACATATGTTCAATCCCCTGCCGGACAGCAATTACCTGGATATGTCCGGTCGCCTGATGATTACTCCGCCGGGAGTAGTGGCGGTGCGTCGAACGATTGCTTTCGAAGACGATGACTATATTGTCAGGGTGAACGATGCCGAAATCAGTCATTTCCCCCGGTCCGTTCAATGGGTGGCGCATATCACTGACCTTGATGCCGACGGCCTGGTGGTTGAAATTTACTCCGCCAGATTCTACCTCGCTACGGTTATTCCACAAATGATTCTTGATATCTATGGACAAACTTTCGTTTTCGATTTCAAAATGCTGGATGAAATGGATACGGTAATCGCTCTGGATAGCCACAATGACCTGTGGATTAAATCGAAAAAAGTTACGCCGCCGGACTGTCTCAAAGGATACCTGGGTGGTGCCTGGATTCATAAAAATTACAACGAAGGTTACTTTTTTGGAAAATGGTATGCGGTCGATAATACTCTGATGGGTTACCTGGCGGGTGAATTTACGACCGGTAACAACGGGGTTCGGACATTCAGGGGCGGCTGGTGCGACTGTCTGGGTATTTTCCAGGGTTATCTCAAAGGGACATGGGCATATAATAACGTCACCTCGTCTGTGTGGGAATGCCCCCGGGGCACTTTCCGGGGAATATTTACCGACGCCTTCAATATCGTACGGGGACACCTGTTCGGAGCATTCGGTCCTTTTATCGACGATGTCGCCAATACTCATTCCTGTTCGCAGTTCAAGGGACAATGGTCGACCTGCAACGCCACCGACCAGATTGTTGATTAAAAATATCCCGTCTATCTTTTTTTTACTTAAGCAGAAACGGGAGCTTAGACAGGTCGGGTTTTAATTTAAACCCGGCCTTTTTGAATTAATTAAAACGGGGAAATTCAACACTTTTTTATGCCCTGAGAGTAACCTGCGGTTAACTGAAAGTTTCGACTCATCTTTAAATTAGGGAAGTTATATTGATAAGGGGATAAAAATACCCGTATATAAAACCCCGGTCTGAAAATAATCGTAAACGGTTAAAAATGACTTGATAAAATGAAGCTTCTAATCTATATTATTTAAAGAGCGCCAGGCGACAGGCGTGGTTTTGAAGACCAGACTAGTCTGGTTGCACCGGGTGTCAGGCAACCCGCCCGACACCTTTTTTTATGCCTTTTCTGTCGGTTCTTTAAAAGATTTTTATTAAATCAAATATAAGTTTCGGTAGGAAAATTGTCGAAACCACAAGGTTTTCGACCATTCTTTTTTTCTCGTTCCCACGGTCTCCGTGGGAACGTACTACAGGGCGCTTAGCGCCCCTGAATCGACGCTGTGCGTAGTGGACGGTGTTCCAACATAGAGCGTTGGAAAGAGGAGAAATCAGATAAAGTTCCTCGTAAGGCGGTACCCTTTAGCGTTTCCACTACCGTTCTTGGGACTAGACCCTTTTTATTACCCTAAGAGGTGATGATTTATTTTTTTTGGGGGATATTTTTAAAATCGGAAGGGATTATTTTTTTGTGGTCACTAACGTCGGTTCATCGACTTCCGGCTCCACGCCGCTGAGAACCCAGTCCAGAGCTTTTTTCTCCCAGTCAGCATATTTCGAAACATCTATTATTCTCACAATGTCGGATACCTGCAAATAGTGCTGTAACCGTCGGGTCTGGTCTTTGACCACCGGTGATTTGGTTATTACCGCCACCCGGCAGAGATTGGGAGTACTGTTAATCACAGCTGCATAGGCTTCTTCCAGTACTTTCATTACTTCCGGATTAAAGGGAATTAGTATTTGGGTATAGAAAATTACGGAGTAAGTTTGCTTTTGTTCTAAGGCGGCCTTAATCAGTTCAGCCTTATATTGCAGGGCTTCCTCGGAGCTTAATATTTCACTTAGAGTGATTTTCAGACCATAAGCGCTTTTTTCTATTTTATACATCTATTCTCCATAAATAAAGCCCCACTATCATATCGTCATTTTATGGTAGTCGCTTTAGGCTGTCAGAAGTGTAATTTAGAAAAAAGAAATTGAGTAAAAACCTGTAAACCGTCACTGCCGAATTTTTTTACCGATAATGAGTTGCCGAAGTTTAAAAAATTATCTGTTTTTTTTAACTGGTTATACCGCCAGGTTCACCCCGGATAGTACCAGGACTAACCTGGCCAGAAAGAGAAGACCGCCGCTAACATAACCATAAGGCCAGGAACGCCTCAGGAAGTGGTTACCATTGGCTGGAAAGAATTCTTTTGTTCCATTTTATACTTCCATTCGGTTTAAATCTCATAATAAATAGATGGCTGAGGGAGGTAAAGAGTCGCAGTTTATTTCATTTTGAGCAATTACCAGGATTTTTCTTATGGTAATTTATTGCCGATTGCGGATTTTATCCCACTGCGGTGTAATCAGGAAACTTTCATCCATTTCGGTAGTCATGCTCTTGAACTTGCCGAAAGGAACCGCCAGGGTTACAGTTTCTCGTGACACACAGGGTCGGGCGGAAATATCGAACATCCCCAGTACAGCTCTGGGGTTGCTTGTGCGGGCTTCGTGATAAGGATAATATACTATTGTAGCACAACCCGCTCCGGAAGGTGTCATAACACCATGGGGAGTGGGTTCGTCGAAATTGACCAGGCTGAAAAGCCCCGCCAGATGGTCACCCGAGGTATAAAAAATTACCGCTTCCGGCTGGTCGTCATCGGTAAGGGAATCGAAGCGTTTAAAAACGATATATCGGCCCGGAGCTTTGAATGGCGGCTGCGAGCTCAGGATGGCTTTAACCAGGGCGGGATTCTTTTTGTAGCGGATACCTTCAATATGGCCGGCCAGCCCACAGGAAAGGAAAAATTCGAAATTGGGCCTGATGTCCTGTTCAAAACCAAGGGAGCGTTTAGCCCCACCGCAACCGAGAGAATTACCGGAAAAAGCTATTGAGTTACCCTGGCGTACCTTACCAAGCTGGCAAATGAGACATTGCCAGTCATCCTCGGGTAATTCGGGGGCTAAAGGAATTTCGCCGGGATCATCCGTATAAAAAAAGGCAACGGGTAACGAGGCTCCGGGGAAATACCTCGTCCATTTATCAATAAATCCATCTTTAAAATTTAAATCCATTTATCCTCAAAGAATATTGAAACCAGTATATAAAATTATAGCCAAATAAAAGGTCTTAAATCAAGCCCTTTCTAACTTCCGCAAAGTTTATTTATTGACAGATAATGACTTATATTGTAAAAAGGAGTGTTTAAAACGAATCAATACAATAATAAACCTTGACAAATTCATGACACTTTAGTATAATTTAAATGAAGGGAAGACCTGTTTCGGGGAGACAAAAGAAGAACCCGCCGCTTATGCGGACGGCGAAGCAGGAATCTTTCACGACGCAATAATAAATTTCAAAACCCCCCCGGCTGATGGGCTAGAGCCGGGGGGCTTTTTTATGATAGCATTCAAATTCTTCTTTACTTTTGGCAAAAAATGACGATATTAAAAGTGAGAGACCCGTTTGAGGGACGAAAGAGCTCATGGCTCGACCCCGTCGCCTTTCGCGACAGATAAGGCGGGCAACTTTCATACAATATAACCAAATTTTTTAGACCCCCCCGATTGTGTCGGGGGGTTTTCTTTGCTGGTTTGGCGTTTGTGGTTATATATTAGATTATGTATATGATTCTACCTTTAATTCTTATTTTCCTCGTTATAATCATTCTAATTTAATGGTTAGGTGGCATACCCGAAGGTTCGGTTACCGATGTTCGGTATGCGGGTATAAATTCAGAATAACGGCCCTGGTCGATTATATCAGCCCACATTTCCCCTATAAAAAACGTTTACGCTGTCCGTCCTGTCATAAAAGAAACTGGTGTGAAGTAATACCGGTGGAGGAAATTTTCCCTTAAGATTTTGAATTACTGCCGGGCTTGATAAAATTAACCAGCAGCCTGCGGTCTTCGGCATCAATTACAAACCATCCAGGTAGGGCGACAATAACCGTTACAATGCCTATATTTACAAAAAACGAGGCCCAGCCGGAAACGGGTATCAGGTATTTAGTTAAAAGCCCGGCGGGAATGGAAATAACCAGGGCCAGTAAACCTGGAGAAAGGCTGTTTATCATTATCCGGACCAGCGGCAGTTTGAGCACCCGCGCCATGAAGTAGGGGTAGATGGTAACATATAAGAGGACCTGCGGTATCGTCGCCGCCAGGGCCATCCCCAGAAGACCATAACGGTTAATTAGAATTACAGACAGGATAATTTTCATTACGGCTTCACAGGTCAGTACATATAGCAGGTATTTGTGTTTTTCAATACCAAAAAGGATATAGTTGCCGATAATTTGCGGTAAAAAGAAGGCTGAGCCGGCAGCCAGAATTATCATCACCCGGGCAGCTTGGGCAAACCCCGGTTCCAGCCACAGACCCACAAAGGACCGGGCATAAATAATAATACCCACCGTGATAAAGAAGGACAGGTAGGAAATATATTTCACGCTTTTTAGATAAATATCTCCGATTTTTGATAATGGCGTGGTACTCTCAAGTTGAGAGACCGCCGGTGTCAGAGGAATTCCTATGGCATTGATAATATGCCTTAAATAAAGCATAAGTTGCGCTCCCGGTGCGTAAATTCCCGCAGCCGCCGAGGATGATAAAAGACCCAGGAGAACTACATCGGTGTTGAATATAATTATCCAGGCGATGGTGATGCCGAAAGATATTTTCGAATAGGTGAAAAGCGTTTGCACCGTAGCACGGTCAGCCAGACCGGGTTTAAAGGCAACCGCCGGATGCAGCTTTTTCAACCAGATAGCACCGGCTGATAATTTGAGCACGGTCGAGATAAAAATAACCAGCGCCAGGGCGGTAAGTCCATAGCCGTGATATAAAAGCCAGACCATGACGAGAGTTTTAAGAAGTTCTTCGATAATGTTGAGAAAATTAGCCAGGTCATAACGCTGAAAAGCACCAAGAGTACCACCCAGGGGAAACAGATAAAAGCGAAAGCCCAGATAAAAGCCGATAATAATAAGGGCGCTTCGGCCTTCGGCAAGAAGTTCCAGGTCGTTTATTTTAAAATATCCGAAAAAATAGTTGGCCACCAGCCAGACAGTTAATATAGCCAGAGTGCCGATTATAAGATATATAAAAGCGGCAGTGCTGATAACCCGGTTGATATCAGGATAAGCTTTCTGGCCAAGAAATTTGGAGAGGAATCTTACCAGGGCCTTTTCGAAGCCGATATCCAGAAGTGACAGGTAGTTTATGGTTTGAAAAATAATCACCCAGACGCCATAACGGGCATCACCTAAAACGCCGGTTATAAAGGGTATGAAAAAGAAAGATATGACCACTCTAACACCATAAGCGAACCATGAGGAAAAAACATTCTTTATCAGCTGGACCCGGAGAACCATAAAAAAACCTTTTTCTATTTGACTAAAACGGAGTATAATTTTTAGATGCATCTACGGCAACTTAAATTACCGGAATTGATTACCTTTAACTGCCGGAATAGAATCATTAAATATTCGGGATTTATTTTACTGACCCTGACTCTCGTTTTTGCCGCCGGCATGGGGAAGGAAATCCGCCCGCAATATCATGATGTGGCTCTGGCTTTTCCGCGCCAGGGTCCGGCCATAGATACTTCAATGTTTTTCCCCTATGTGACTAATCGGTTATATATGACCTTGATACTGGAAGTGGACAAGAAGGGGATGGTCAGTTCGGTTTCGCCGGTGGAAGCCGGGGATTCCAATTATGCCGGATACTATTCGGCCTACCTGAAAACCCTGATTTTTGAACCCGGGAAGTATAAAGGAAAAAAAACAAAGCAAATCATTCCGGTTAATTTATTTTATAAACCAAAACGTCGGGTTCCGGAGCTGGTCTTTCCCGTAAATGCGGAAAGAAAGGTATTAAATCGTTCCTTTTACTTCTACGCCCTGAAACTTAATGAAATTCAAATACCTGAAATCGTTTATTTCCCTTCATATAACTACCTGAAAAAAATACCCCTGACCGAGGGAATTTATCCCTATGCTTTGTTTAAAATCAAACTGGATAAAGATGGCCGGCCGGTTGACATAAAGTACATCCGGGGAAACTCCTCAGCGTATATCTCCCAGATTCTCTCGGCTGTAAACTGGGGGAAATACACACCTTTACAATTGCAGGGTAAGAACCAACCCTCTGAAAATTATCTTCTGTTTTCTTTTCTCCCACACGATAGTTACCCGGTTATGGAGATAGATTATCGGGTTAACTCCAGTCTTTCGCTTCTGGAACGTATCAGGGTAAGATTGTTGCCTGATACGGTGGGTCTGTTAACCGAACCGTTATCGGTCAATATTGACAATGACGAGTTCATCTGTTCCGATTCTAAGGTTATTGTCAAGGGCGAAGTAACGGCGCGGGTCTTGGTCGATACTCTGGGAAAAGTGAAATTAACCGGATTATCCAGCAGCAATAAAAGATTAAATGCGGCGGTAATCAGTTTATTATCCTATCTGGATTTTTACCCGGCCCTTGATAACAGCGGTCTTAAAATTCCTTTTAACGGCGAGCTTGATATTGAATTCACCGGCAGCCGGCGGGTTAAAATTCACATTAAGTGGTTATTTTAATTTAAAATAACGTCGCTCCCCTCGCATATTTTGCGTTCTTCAATTCTGTCATCGGTACTGCTGTTTTAATCTGCCCGCAACTCATTGAAGGGCAAGGCATTAATGATGCGGCCGTATATCTCTTCCGACCCGGCACATTTATTGTTAGAAAATGTTCTAGTATAGGAAGGTAAAGACGGAAGAAATGTCCCCCATCTTTGTATAAAAAAATGGAAGAAGAAAGGTTTAAAGATATGGAGGATCAGCCGGTGGTAAGTCTGATTATATTAAGCTTCGATGTGATTATCTGAGGGACGGGTAATAATCAACAACCGGCGAAATAGTTAAATGGATATTTGCCTGAAACTTAGAGGATACAATATAAGAGAATAAATTTCTTGACTTTATTGGAATTAGTTATAAATTCATTTATTTTTATGGGAAAAATGATGAGGAAATTTACTTTGAAAACTCTTATTAAAAAACTTCACTTTATAACCCTCGGGGTGCTTTTTTTAACGGTCTCCAGTGTTTATTCTGAAGATGTGAGTACCCCGGTTCGTGAAGCTTTGGATGCCGGTGATACCACCCGGGCTATTAAGTTATTGCAAAATGATATGACTGTCGATAAAAGCTATCATTTCAACTACTACACTCTGGGTCGCATCTATTATGCCCAGGAAATGTATGAGAAGGCCAAGGAACTGTTTCAAATTGCCCTGGATAAAAAGAAAAACCATTATGAATCCATGTATTATCTGGGTTTGACATATCTGCAGATGGACAGCCTTGACACAGCCAGGGAAATCATGAAATCCGGACAGAAAAAGGACAGGAAGAACAAGGCGATGTTTGATAACGGCTATGGTCTGGTAATGATGAAACAGGGTAATTATGATGAAGCTGTAAAAGCTTTCATGCAGGCCCTGGTCAATAATGAAGACAATGCGGAATATCATATCAACCTGGGCGACGCCTATTTTTTCCAGGGAGTTCCGTCACTGGCCGCCATTGAATATGAGAAAGTGCTTAATATCGACACCGCGTCTACGGAAGTTTATTTTCACTGGGCGGAAGCCTGTTTTCAGATGAAGGACTACAGCTGTACTTTCGAAAAATTAAAGGCGGTACTGCTGAAAGATAGTACTCATGCTGCCGCCTGGCGACGCGCCGGGGGTATCTATTTCAAAGCCGCTCTCTCCACACGGACGCGTGAAGACCGCAATGAACGCTTGCGAGATGCCATCGGGTCATATAAAAAATACCTGGCTTTATCCAATGTCAAGCCTGATTCTTCGACCGTACGGGTTTTCTTTGAACTGGGTATGGCTTATGTCAACCTGAACGGTTTTGAAGATGCCGTCGATTATTTCCAGAAAGTACTGGTTATTCCGATGGAACCCAAGGACATTTACTTCTATTACGGTAAAGCTCTGTGGGGTGTCCAGGACTATGAAAAAGCGGCGGAAATGTTTAAAAAACATATCGATTTTGTCACCCTCCAGGGTGAAGATTATAAAACCACCGTCGCCGATTACGAATTATATCAGCTTCTGGGCGATTGCTATTATTACCGTAAACCCAATGATTTTTACACGGCTGTGAGTTATTATAAACAATCTCTTGGAGTTTTTCCTGATCAGAAAAGAATCTTATACAATACGGCCGTCAGCCTGCACAGCCTTAAAAGGTATGTCGAAGCCCTTTCTTATTATGATCGCCGTATTGAACAGGGGATCGACTCCAGCAGTTACAACATATACAAAAATGCCGCTTACTGTGCTCTCAATATCGCCAATATCGAAGCCGAAGGTGAAAATATCGATATTGATGATTTACTGGTTGAAGAAAGTAATGCCGAGGTTTCCATAAACGGCGTCGACCCCAACAAGAACTACTATCAGGTATCCATTGATTACCTGCTTAAGTATCTCGAATTTAAAAAAGACGATGCCGATGTTCTGTTCCGGGTGGCTTATTCGTACTTGTTCCAGATGAATGACTGCCAGAACGGCGTAAAGTATTTCGAACAACTGGTGACGGTCGACCCCAATAATTGTCTGGCGAAAAGGTCGCTCGGTTATGCTTATCTGGGCGGTATCTGCGCCAAGAATTATACTAAAGCGCTGCGCTACCTGCTCGAAGCACAGCCGTGTCTGGCCAGGGGCGAAGGCGGTGAATGCGGCGACATCAACGTATTGTTATGGATTGCCCAGGCTTATCACCTTCGGGCGGTAGAAACCAAGGGCGACCCGGCTCAGGCTAAAGCCGACTTTAAAAATGCTTTTGACTGGTACGGCCGCTGTCTCAAATGCGACCCCAACCATAAGGACTGTAAAGACGGCCAGGATAAAGTACGTTTTGAATTTTAAAATATATATCCGTTTTGACTTAGTGTTAAATTAATTGAAGGAGTCTTGATGACTGATAAAGAACAACAAAATAAATTACCCAATCGCATTAGCGACTCGGAAAGGTTTCGTTACATCGGATTCGAAGTTTTTCCCGGAAAACCAAAAGACCTCTTCAAATCGGAGACGGAAAAGAAAAATTATATAGATTCCATCATAAAGAAGCGCAATAAGGGCGAATTAATTCGGGATCATTGTACTCTGACCGAAGCCCGGATTTCGTTTATGGAGAAGCTGGTTCTGGCGGTTGCCTGTGGGCTCATTCTTGTAGCGCTTTTTGTTCCCTGGTATTCCGCATATACCGAAGTTGAGGATGAAGCTCCAGCTGCCACTGAGATTTCCCCGGGTGATATCCCGGCTGACAACCTGGTGGCGGTTAATGATTCGTTGGGTTTAATGGCGGCTGGCACCGAAAGTCCGGTCACCCCGACCACCGCTGATTCTACGGTTACGCAACAGCGAGCTTCACATGAAGAAATTATTCATGGCATGCAGGCGAAGAAACGTACGCACAAGGATTTTTATCGGCTGAGTGGTCTGGGGGCGATTCTGGCACTGGGCTCCGTCGGTTCGCATATCTTCTCGGGAGGGTTTATCCTAATGCTGACGGGAATTTTCCTTTTGGCTTACACCCTGTTGTGTATCGTTCTGCCGCTGTATAATCTCTACAGTATTTTCGGTCTTAAAGGTAAGGACGATGAGAAGGCTATAAAGCTGAAGAAATTTCTCAAATTTAACTGGATTCCGGTGATTCTGTTTGTTTTAGTATTGGTTCTTTCGTTTTTCGGAGCCAGTTATGACCCTGAAACAGTGGGAGCTTTTACGAGTATCGGCGATAGTTACGGGCCGGCGGTATTACTCGATTCTCTGTCGTGGGGGCTTTTCCTCACGATAAGCGGTTTTTTAATGCTGGCTCTTAAAGGTGTTGAAATTTAAATAATTATTTAATTTGGAGGATATGTTTAAGTGGTTAAGCAAACTCTCTTTGTTACCCTGAACGCCCTGGTAGCCTTTGCCATTGGATTTGGTCTTTGGTATGGTGTTTTTAGAACTTCCGATATCCCGGTTGTTCATTCGATTTACATGGGTGGTCCCCTGGTAGTGCTTTTAATTATGATTCTGGTTATGCTGCTCGTTTTTGTTATCGAACGATACCTGTCTTTGTATGGTAACGCCAAAGGCAAAAGCTCGGTCCAGGTCTTTTTCAAGAAGTTGATAACGCTGCTTCAGAACGATGATTACGACGGTGCTCTGGCTGCCTGTGATAAACAGCGCGGAACCACCGCCAATGTCCTTCGCGCTGGTATTGAAAAATATCGTGAAATAAAAGACGATTCATCCATCAATACCGAAAAGAGAATGCAGCTGACTCAGACGGCCATCGAGGAAGCTAATGCCCTGGAAGGACCCCTTCTGGAAAGAAACCTGATTGCCCTGTCAACTATCGCTTCCATCGCCACCATGGTGGGACTGCTGGGAACGACTATCGGTATGATCCGGGCGTTCGCCGCAACCGGTAATGTCGAAGGCGGTGTTATCGATGCTAACCAGCTGGCGACCGGTATTTCCGAGGCGCTGGTCAATACGGCCGGCGGCTTGGCGTCCGGTATCCTGGGTATCTTTTTCTATAACTTTTTCGTTAACAAGGTGGATGCTTTTAACTATACCACCGATGAAGCCACCTTTGAAGTTTTGCAGCTCTTGAAAGCAAAAGAAGGTAAATAACCGATGGCAATGAAAAAGAAACGGCGGATAGGTATTAAAATTGACATGA
The DNA here is from genome assembly GCA_028715215.1 of Candidatus Zixiibacteriota bacterium. Lineage (GTDB taxonomy): Bacteria > Zixibacteria > MSB-5A5 > GN15 > FEB-12 > JAFGNW01. Next base: position 14,618 of record JAQUSF010000040.1, on the reverse strand, counting down.
CGCCCATGGTGGACATTGCGTTTCTGCTGTTGATTTTCTACATGTCTACGACGCAATTCAAACCCCCGGAAGCAAGAGCGGTGGAATTGCCCTCATCACATTCGATGATTGAGCTGCCGGACAAGGACATTATCAATATTACGGTAACCAAGTATGATTCGATTTATGTCGATTATCTTCAGAAGATTGTCGTTAATATTGATGGTGCCGATGTCAATACCACCGGCCGGGTCGTGCGTATATGTGATAAATATAATGTGTCCGCTGAAATCAACAAGGCTCGGGCTAAAAACCTCAAGGCTTTGATTGTTATCAAAGCCGACAGGCGGGCGACTTTCGGCGTCATGCAGGATGTTATGAAATCGATGCAGGAAAACCACCTCGAACGCTTCCTGATTATCACCGACCATGAAGTTGAAACCGGTGATAAGGAAAGCACCCCGACTTCGTAGTCGGTGGTGGGCCTGCGAAAGGAGTGTGATGATAAATGGCTGGTGCTGATGTAGCTGAACGTTCAGATAAAAGTAAGAAAAAAGGTGTCAGACGAAAAAAACGCCGGATCGCGATTCGTATTGATATGACCCCGATGGTGGATATTGCCTTCCTGCTGCTGATTTTTTATATGGTTTCAACGGTATTCTCCATGCCTCAGGCGATGGAAATAAACCTGCCCCCGATTGAAGAAACGGATGATGTGGAGGTTAAAGAATCCAACCTCCTGACTATAAGGGTGGACGGCGAGAGCCGCTACTGGTGGAATCTTAAAACCCCCACCCCTGAAAACCTGCCCCTGTTGCTGCCGTCTTCCCCAGATAAACCCGATACCGTCGCTTATGTCATTGATACCGATACCCTGCGTAGCATGTTACTGGAGCAGAACCGCGCCAACAGTAAACTTAATACCCTCATTCTCATCCACCGTAACGCCCGGTATAGTGATATGGTTAATATCCTGGATGAAATCGACATTATTGAAAGGTCCTGGAATGAATATACCGCCCGGCAAAAAGGTGTTAAGGTTGACCAGCTCTCCAAAGATGATAAATTCTCTTACCGGTACGCCATCGGCGACTGGGAAGAACGGGATGATAAAATTATGCTCTCGGCTATCGAACAGGCCCGAGCGAAAGGAGAATTATAATGGGTAAACCATTTACAACTTCTCTGTATTCGCCCTATGGCGCCTTTGAATTGAAGTCGAAATACCAGCGTAATTTTCTACTGGGAACTCTGGCAACGGTTTCTTTCGTGGTTTTGATTCTGGCTGTTTCCTGGCTTATTTCAAACCTGGGTAGAGATGATGTGGTTGAAGCCCCGGTGGTGGTCATCAGGACTATCGCCGAACTCGGTCCGCCGCCGACCATTGCCAAAAAACCCCCCCAGGTGACGGTGAATCAACCTAATATCGTCGCTCCGAAAGTGGGTATTCCCAAACCGGTGGCCGATGATGAGGTCATTGACGACGACGTACAACTGGCCACCCGGGATGAACTGGCTCAGATTGTAGCACCCGATGTCAGGGATATCTCCAGTATGGGCGGCGAAGATATCAAGATTGATATCCAGGATGAGGATTACCTGCCGGATGTGAAGGAATTCGTACCGGTGGAAATCCTTCCGGAAATGATTTATGAACAAAAACCGGAATATCCCCGCCTGGCGGAACAGGCCGGTATCGAAGGTCTGGTCTGGGTGCGCGCCCTGGTTAATAAAGAAGGCAAGGTACTCGACGCCGTGGTGGAGAAATCGTCCGGAACGGCTTCTCTTGATGATGCAGCGGTAAAGGCGGCATACAAAAACCGGTTTAAACCCGGAATTCAAAACGGCCGGCCGATTGCCTGCTGGGTCACGTACAAAGTAGAGTTTACGCTTGGTCGATAAGGCGCCCCGTTTTTTTAAAAACGGTTTTTCAGCAAAATAAAGGCACAACCACTTAGCGGTTGTGCCTTTTTTATCCTTCTTAAGAGCTGTCAGGATGCCCGTCCTGACAGGGCTTCACGGTCTTCTAATTAGTTCTTGACAGAAAAGAAGAGAAATATATCTTGTTTGTAAGTGTTAGGATTTCATCAGAAATAAATATTATATGGTAAATTGATATATTACTTGTCTAAAGGGTCTTTTGTACACATCTCACAGGTCCAAACAGGTAATAAGAGACAAAACAGGAGGGAGGTAATAATGCTCAACCGGTCAAAAGTAATTTTGTTCTTACTGGTAATCGTATCTATTATAACAACGCCGAAAATAACGGTATATGCCTTTGAGTGCGGCGATGTCGATTGCAGCGGGGGAGGGCTTGATATTTCTGATATTTCACGATTAATTGATTTCCTTTATTTATCACATGAACCGTTGTGTAATCCATTATTGGCTGACGTTGATAATTCAGGAGGTGGACCGGATATCTCCGATATAATGGGTATTATCAGCCATCTCTATCTCGACCACCGAACCCTGAGCTGTCGGACATACTCAGTACCGTTAACTACAACGGTCATTCCTCAAAGCGACACGGCAGTTATTACAAGTTACAATACAAGCGGGACGGTTGTTTTGGATGAATCTTCCACATATGCCCAGTCAGTTTCTGTAGGCGACGTGATTATCGGGCAGGACGATATTGACGCTCCCAATGGGTTTCTAAGAAAAGTCATATCGAAAAGTTCCGTTGGCGGAACAATCGTTTTGGAAACGGAACCGGCCACGATGATCGAGGCATTTGAGATGATGTCCATTAACGAGACCAACGTTCTCCGGCCGTCGGATGTACAGTCATATAATCTTCATGATGGTGTTCGTTATCTGCCCAATAAGGACGATGAGACGTTTTCTGTTGAATTGGAGGTTGTTCTGTACGATCAGGACGGTAACACCGAGACAACCGACGACCAGATCAGGCTGGACGGTACTTATGATTTTACAGCGGCTTTGTTTGCCGAGATAGAAATATCCTGGTTCACGCTTCAGAAATTCGAAACCGGTATCGAAACCGAGGATAATACCAATTTAACTTTAACCGCCAATTTGCAATGGTCGTTTGACGAGGCAGCGGAGTTCGACCTGGCCGAGTTCCATCTGGGAGCGATCCCGGTCGGAGGCGTGGTCTGGCTGGTGCCCACCTTGACAGTCGAGGCTCATATCCACGGCGATTTGACCGTTACGTTCGTTACCGCTATCAGCTATACCCAGCAACTTCGTTATGGTTTTGGCTGGGAAAACGATGAATATTACACCATCAGTGAAAGTTCCAAAGAGTTTACCTATACTGAGCCGCAATTGTCAGTGGAGTTTAATTTTGAGCCGGGATTATCTTTGAATGCTTCCTGCCTGTTGTACGGGGTAGCAGGACCATATCTGGCTGCGAAAGCCGGCTTTCATTTCCAGGCGGCGCTTAATGCCGACCCCTGCGATCTCAATTTGACTTTTGATTTAGAAGCGATTCTATATGCTGTGGTAGGGATAGAATGTGACATTTTGGGGCTTGATTATAATTGGGAATATCAGCTTTATACGCATTTGATAGGGGAATGGATTTATCCTCTCAGCGGCACCGGGATTATTGTTATTAATCCCGCTCCGGACAACATCAACGCTTCCTGGACGCTGACAGGGCCTTGTGATTACAACAACATCAGTTCGGGGGATGATACCCTGTTTAATCTTAATCCGGGAGAGTACACAATTACCTGGGGAACTGTTGCGGGATGGACGGCGCCGCCAGTTGAAGTGGAATATCTGCCAGCTCAAGGTGTGATTACCTTCTACGGAACTTATACCGAGGTCGCGGGTCCTGATTCAACCGGAACGGTTACTGACATCGACGGCAATATCTATCAAACGGTTAAAATCGGTAACCAGTGGTGGATGGCCGAGAACCTGAAAGTCACCCGCTATCGTAATAAGGATTCCATACCAGACGTTACTAATACAAGTACATGGCGTGTTATCGCATATGGTGCATATTGTAATTATGGTAACAATGAATCTTATGTTGAGACATACGGAAGGTTGTACAACTGGCACGCTGGAGTTGACAGTCGCAATATTGCCCCCGAGGGTTGGCATGTCCCTTCCGATATTGAATGGAAACACTTAGAAGTGTATCTTGGCATGAGTCAAGCCGATGCTGACGGTTATGGTTGGCGAGGTACTGAAGAAGGGGGTAAATTAAAAGATACGACTCTATGGGCGAGTCCAAATACCGGAGCCAATAATGAAAGTGGTTTTACTGCCTTACCGGGAGGGTTCCGAAATTCAGATGGGTATTTTAATAATAACGGCAATTATGCAAGTTTTTGGTCAACAACCGAATTGGGTTCGGTGGATTGTTGGGATTTGGAACTTGGGTATAATAGGTCACAAATATATAACGATAGTCGCGATAGAAATCGCGGTAATTCAATCCGTTGTATTAAAGATTCCGTCTCTGTCCCCGAAATAACCACAACCGCGGTCAGCGAAATAACCGAAACCACGGCGCAATGCGGGGGAGAGGTCTTGTCCAACGGCGGTTCAGCTGTTACCGCCCGCGGCGTGTGCTGGAGCACCGATCCTATTCCAACTGTCGCTGACAACACGACTTCGGACGGAACCGGCACTGGCAGCTATGTCAGTTCCATAACAGGCTTATCTTCCGGGACAACTTACTATGTCCGGGCCTATGCCAGTAACAGCGTTGGTACCGGTTATGGTACAATTTTATCTTTTTCGGCCGAAAGTGCAACGACAGGGACAGTAACCGATATCGATGGCAATATCTATCAAACGGTTAAAATCGGCGACCAATGGTGGATGGCCGAGAATTTGAAGGTTACTCGCTATCGGAACAACGATCCCATTCCCAATGTAACCGACAGTGCTACTTGGGCCAGTCTAACAGAGGGGGCCTATTGTAACTATGACAATGATGAAGGCAATGTTGCTATTTATGGTAGATTGTATAACGGTCATGCGGTTAATGATAGTCGTAATTTGGCACCGGAAGGCTGGCATGTGCCAACAGATGAAGAATGGAAGCAACTGGAGATGTATCTTGGCATGAGCCAGACTGAGGCCGATGCTTTCGGCTTGCGCGGGACTGATGAGGGCGACAAGCTAAGAGAAACGGGCACAACGCATTGGCTCAATCCTAATACCGGTGCAACCAATGAGAGCGGCTTCACTGCGTTGCCGGGCGGGTACAGCGACCTCAATTGTAACTTCTTCAGTATGGGTTACGCCGCCAGCTTTTGGTCTTCTACGGAGCTCACTAGTAATTACGCGTGGTTCCGAGCCCTGTCTTATGACAATTCTCAGGTCTACCGTTTCTACGACGATAAGCGAGGCGGTTTCTCTGTTCGTTGTGTCCGGGATTAGTTGACTATTTGTCTATTTGACTCTTTGACAATTTGGGGTATGGGGTGGAGCCCCATCGAATTAATTCAAATTAAGCCGTCAGGAATACTATCCTGACGGCATTTATAATTTTCTAACTCTCTGCTACCCAACCGCATAAAAACGACCTGCATTTTTTGATGACCCATCCCCTTTTTTTGCTTGACAACTGCACAAATGTTCAGTATTATTGATTGCAACCGATAAAAAGGAAACAATCAATAAATCAACCAAAAGGAGTTGCGATATGACCGCTGACCATTCTATCACCACCGGCGGGGGGACACCGTATTTTTATAGTCAGGGACAAATGTTACAAAACCGCCGGGGGCGATCAAAACAGCCCGAAATCACCGTGGAATACAGTTACTATAATGCTGCCACCTGTCCGGATTGCGGGCAGGGGATGGTGCGTCTGGGGAGATGTTTCAGTTGTCCAGTATGTGGTTTTTCCAGCTGCGGATTGTAGAAGATGAACTCGGGAGTGAGTGGAGAATGTATATCAAAAGGGCGTTCCATAAATTTCGTGCCCGGCATACGTCCCCGTGCGCCGGGGAAAACGGTTGGGGTACGAGGACGTACCCCAACCACTGTAACGATGCGGTGGCCTACCTCTTTAGAGGTGGGAAGGGAATATCTGACGTTTTCACCAACCCCATGGCTAAAGCCATGGGCCACCCGATGAAAAGATCTGGATTCCTGCTTTCGCGGGAATGACATGAGAGACGGGAATGACATGTAATCGAAGATGACATTAGTTCGCGCTGTCAGGAATCCTTTCCTGATAGCGAATACGACAGTGTCAGGTCACACCCGCCTGCGGCGGGCAGGACCTGACACTACTTGAATGTTCCGTCGGTTCCTGCCGCACCGCAGGTGCGGTGTGAACTGACGGGAAACAAAGGGACAGTCAACAGAAAGGAAATAAGCGATGCGTCTAAGTGATCTGGAAAAAGAAGGGATACCGCGCCGGGTGCTCGATATCTGGCGGGGGCGGCAGGGAGAATCCCTTTTGCCGGTACAGCGGCTGGCGATTCGCAAGGGGCTTTTGAAAGAAGGCCGGGATGGTTCCGCGCCGCCGGGGATGATTATCTCGGCGCCGACCTCGTCGGGTAAATCCTTCTGCGCCGAGCTGGCTGCGGTGCGGGCGCTGACCGCCCGCCACAAAACGGTTATGCTTTTTCCGTTAAAATCCCTGGCGGAGGAAAAATACCGTCGGTTAAAAGAGACTTTCGCCCCGCTGGGAATCAAGTGCCTCATAGTTACCGGCGACCACCCGGAGAACGACGCCACCTTTGCCCGCGGCGATTATCAGCTGGCGGTGGCGATTTACGAGAAATTCGACCTCTTGCTGGCGGCCGACATGGACGCCTTGAAAAATATCGGGCTGGTGGTAGTCGATGAACTGCAGATGATTGCCGAGCCGGGCCGCGGCGCGGTGCTGGAACGGCTTCTGACGCGCCTCGTGGCTTCAACGTATAAACCGACCCTGGTGGCTCTCTCGGCGGTCCTGGGTGGCCAGGGGGCCATCCAGCTGGCCGACTGGCTGGGGGTGGGACTGGTCGAGGAAACCACCCGGCCGGTTGATTTGATTCGCGGGGTGGCGGTCGAAGGTTCCTACCGGTTTCGCTCTTACAACAGCGGGGAGGATGGCGATGAACCGTTCACTGTCGGGGAAAAAGGAGAGAGTCCGGAAGATACCCGTCTGGCCGGTTTTATCAATCAGGTTAAAACTGACGGCGGTTCGACCCTGGTCTTTATGAAGTCCCGTCGGGACACCGTCGGGCTGGCTTTTAAACTGGCCGCCGCGGTAAGCTGGCCGCCGGCCCAAAAAGCCCTGGCCGCCCTCAGCAATGAGGAACCTTCGTTTCTGATGCGCTCTCTTGGCCAGGCGCTCGGCCGGGGGGTGGCTTTTCACAATTCTGACCTGACCCCCCGTCAAAGAGAAATAGTCGAGCAAGCTTTTATTGATAAAGAAGTTAAGGTGCTGTTTTCAACCACTACTTTAGCTATGGGGGTCAATCTGCCGGCTGATACGGTGTATCTTGAAACTGTCAAATACACCCCCGGAAATTACGACAGCCGGCCTTCACTGGAACCAATCTCCCGGGTCGAGTTTGACAATATGACCGGGCGTGCCGGACGTCTGGACTGGAAAACCGACCGCCCCGGGCGGGCAATCGTGCTGGCTGAGTCCGACTTCGACCGGGATATCCTCTGGGAGAATTATATCGCCCCCCACGAGCCGGAAGTGATTAAATCAGCTTTTGTTTCTCTGCCGCTGGAGGATTGGCTGCTTCATTTTGTCGCTTGCGGGCTGGCCACCGGCAAAACGGAGTTAAAGGCGGTTCTGGGGCGGACTTTTTATGCGGTAAGAAATGAAGGTGTTGCTTTTGATATTACCGCGGCTTTAAACCTTCTGGCGGAAAACGGGCTGGCGACGGTTGCGGGCGATGCGGTGGCGGCAACCGCCCGGGGCCGGGCGGTGGTGCGGGCCGGTCTGTCGGTGCGGGAAGGGATGCATTATCAGGCTCATCTTGACCGGGCTTACCCGGAGACACTGCCGGGCTGGACAGCGCTGGCGCTCAGTTCGCCGTTCTGGGTACTTCCGCCGGGTTTTTTGACCCGTCCCGAGCAGGCTGAAAATCTGCCGCTCAAAAGGCTCTACCAGCATTTTGAACAGGTTGTCGGGGAAGTCGGGTTTCTGCTTCCGGAAAAGCCGCATCATCAGCCGCTGTCGTATCGTCAGGCCGCCGCCCTGAAAGCCCTGCTTTTACTTGACGAATGGTGCCGCCTGGTTCCGGTGCAGCGTCTCGAGGAGCAGTACCAGGTGCATCTGGGGCAGATTATTTCTCTGGCAGAGACGGCGGCGCACCTCGTGACAGCCCTGGCGGTTCTGATTGAAGCCGAGGACCGGGAGAGCCTGGCCGCCACCCGTCTGCGCGACCACGCTTTCAGTCTCCGGCTGGGTTTGCCGGTCGGCTGGCAATCGGCGCACCGGCAGTTGGGGGAGATTCTAAGCCGGGCTGATTTCAGCCGGCTTCAGCAGGCCGGTCTGGAAAAACTCGCCGACCTTAGTAATGTTTCTCCCGAAGAACTCTCCGGAATAATTTGCAATGACGTTAAGCTTAAGTCTTTAAATGAAAAAGTTAATTTACTTAAAGAGGAGGTTGATATGCAACTGGCAGTCTCAAGTAACCGTCGTCCCCTGGTTATGACGGGGCCGGAAATGATTGAAATCGACGGCAGTTTTGAGCAGGAACGATACCTGGTCCGAATCAACGGCTTTCCCATCCGCCTGACCGGGAAATCGTTTAAATACTTTACCAAGCTGGCCTGGTCGCGGCTCAATCTGAACTCGGGCTGGATTTACAAGGAAGATATTGAGGTCGGCTTCAATCAGGCGCGTTACCTTTACCGGATGAAAAACGAGATAAATGCCAGCCTGAATATGGCCTGGCCGGTGATTGAAAATAACCGTCTGGGTTATTACCGGCTCAATGTAGCGCCGGGGAAGATTAAGATTAACCGGGATAACCTGAAAAAACATCCCGACTACGAAATCAGGCAACTGGTGACGGAAAGTGACCCGGTTTCATCGACGGCGATAAATTGAGCGGTGGAAAAAATAAAATTAGGAACCGGCAGTCCAATAATTGATTATTATAATAAAAGCGGCTGAGGATAATTATTCCTCAAGCCGATACAATGATAAACAATTATGGACGGTTTGGAACAAGTATGATAATCAAGACCAACAGCCGGCTTCCTGTTTCCGCCGCCGACAGTTTCGCTAAATATCCGGTGTTACCCCTGATGACCGGGGTGCTTTTTCCCGGAACGGTGTTTTCTATCCAGATTGGCCGACCGGAAAATATTGAAGTAATCAACCTTTATCAGAAAAACAAGAAGAAGTTTATTACTTCGTACTCCCATGCCGAGGTGGAAACACCCAAAGATCCCCCGATTCATCAGGTGGGTGTTTTTACGATAGTCCGGGATGTCAGCGAAGGTCCGGGGGGGTCCAAAATTGTTACTCTGGAAGGGCTTAAACGGGTTTCCATAAAAGAGATAGTAGCCACGGAACCTTATCTGGTAGCGGTAGCCGCAGAGATTCAGCTCCCTCAATTTATCAGCCGGAATATTAAAAGGAAAACCGAGGAAGTTATCACCATTGTTCAGGAAATCACCCAGCTTGACCCGGTCTATTCGCCGGAGCTTTTAAATATTATAAAAATGAATATGGAAGACCCCTCGCTTCTGGCCGACCGCATTGCCTCGACCTTTCATTTTTCCCTGGCTGCCAAACAGGAACTTCTGGAAGCGGTCAATCTGGAGTTTCGATACGAACGCCTGCTGCATTATCTCAATGAAGAACTCAACCGGGTAGCCACGGTACTCAGTATTAATCAAAAGGTAAAAAAACGTATCGAAGAGGAGCAGCATAAAGCTTATTTACGTCAGCAGCTTCATGAGATCAAAAAGCAACTGGGGGAGGATTTCACTGAAGAGAAAGAAGCCGCCCGGTTTCGAAACCTGATAAAATCATCCCCTGACCTTCCGGCCGAAGTTATTGTCCGCGCCAAAACCGAGGTTGACCGTCTGAGTCAATTGTCGGCCGCTTCGGCGGAATATGGTGTTACGAAGTTATATCTGGACTGGCTTTTGAACCTTCCCTGGGGAAAAAACACCACGGAAAATTATAATATTGCCGACGTTCAGAAAGTTTTGGCCGAGGATTATTATGGTCCGGACAGTCTGAAAGAACAAATTCTCCAGCGTTTGTCGGTGCGAAAATTAATGGGCGGGAAAGAGGAGGGGTCCACCTTGTGTCTGGTGGGCGCTCCCGGGACCGGCAAGGCTTCCCTAGCCAAAGCAATCGCTAAAGCTTTGGGAAAAGACTTTATTCGTATCTCGGTTGGCGGTATATCCGATGTTTCGGACATTAAGGGTACGCAACGGACTTTTCTGGGCGCTTATCCGGGCCGGATTATCCGGGCACTTAAAGATGCCGGGGCACCCGACCCGCTTATCCTTATCGAAGATATCGATTATTTCAACCTGGATAACGATTCTTCGGTCAATATGGCTTTACTGGACGTTATCGATTCGCGACGCAACGCCCACTTTCTGGACCATTATATAGGCATCCCTTTCGATTTGAGTAAAGTTTTCTTTATTTGTTCTGTGCGCTCCCTGGAAGAGATTCCCGAGCAGTTTATACCGCGGCTTGAGATTATTGAACTGCCCGGTTATATCGAGCGGGAAAAAATAACTATTGCCAAGAAATATATTATTCCGGACCTCCTTAAAAAGCATGGTATCCTCAAATCGGAATTCAGAATTTATGATAAAACCCTGACCCGGATAATCAATAATTATACTCAGGAAGCCGGGCTTTTGAGTTTTTCTCAGCAGATAGAAAAAATTTATCGTAAAATAGCCCTGGAAAAAGCGGAGAAGAAAAAGAAATACTGGACGGTCAGCGAAAAGAACCTGGAATCCTACCTGGGGACGCCGCTTTATATCCCGGAAAAAGCCGAGACCATGCCGGAAATCGGTATTGCGGCCGGTCTGGCCTGGACCGGTTCCGGCGGGGAACTGATGTTCATTGAGGGGTTGAAGATGAAAGGCGACGGCCAGATTATTACCACCGGATCGCTCGGCGAAGTCATGAAAGAATCCATCCAGGCCGCCTACTCTTACGTTCGTTCCAAAGCCGATATTCTTGGTATTGATTTTAATGACTTCAACGACTTCGATATCCATATTCATTTTCCTTCCGGAGCGATTCCCAAAGACGGTCCCTCGGCGGGAGTGACGGTTTCGCTGGTTATTGCCTCGGTTTTATCCGAACGGCCGATTCGCAATGATATTGCCATGACCGGTGAAGTTACTCTAAGGGGGCGAGTGCTGGCGGTCGGTGGCGCCAAGGAGAAAATATCGGCCGCTTACAGGGCGGGCATCTATAATGTCATCCTGCCCAAGGAAAACGAGAAGGATATCAAGGAATTGCCCCGCGAAATTTTACGGAAAACCAAATTTACCTTTATTGAACGGGTGGATGAATTATTCGAACTGTGCCTGCTTGATTTTACGCCCTCGACTTACTCTCTGGAGAAGATTTTTGCCGAGGAAATAAAAAAAGCCAAAAGAAAAAAGAAATCCGCAAAGCGCAAACCGCATGCCAATGCCGCCCGCAGCCGTCATAAAAAATAGCTTTTAATCTACTTTATCGCCTGGTTTTAGTTACTTAACCTTTTATTAATCTTGACAAAAGACATTTTTTTTTGCTTATTTTATTATAATTAATGTTTGTACAAACATCATACTGCGTTCCAAATTAGTACTTTATGTATTTGAATACATATCAGGGAGTTGAAGTACGGATTTCCGGCGTGAATAAACCTAGGGCAATGAATTTTATTAAATATAAATACCAGCTTTTATTTACAGTGAAAACAAACTTTTTAACCGCATGGAGGCGTACATGAAAGTAAAGCCGCTGATAACAATCTTTGCGTTTTTGATGTTAACCGCTTTTCCGTTGATGGCTGACGAGGGCGGCGTTAAGGATACGGTGGATATGGTCCTGACCGTCCAGCCAGATTCCGCCGCCGGAATCCTGGATGTTCAAGTAGAATTGTGGGTATTTGATGATGCTGATACTATCAGTGGGCTATCCATGGGTTTTGGCTGGGATAACCCCAAATTGCAGATGACCAGTGCCGTTGCCAGCCAGGTAATGATTGATGGTTTTACCTCGAGGATTTTTTATGATGCCGACAATATCGACACCACCAATTCCCGGCAGCGTTTCCAGTGTGTAGGTATCCGTCTTTTTACCCCCGGTGTTCGCCCCCATCCAACCCGTCAGTTGTGGGCGACATACAATTTTAATGTGACGTCCACCTGGACCACCAGTGATGTAATCCATATTGACACTTTTACTTACAGTTCGGGAACCAAGTATAAGTTTGTGAGTTCCACCGGCGGTGATTATTTTCCCTACTGGTCTGGCAGTCTGACGATTACCGACGTAAATCCCAGCCTTCCCAAAAATATTGTCCTGTCTGAGGATACTCTCACATTCTCGGCGATTCAGGGTGGCAGTGCTCCGCCCATGCAGACCTTTACAGTCAGCTCCGATGCTGATAATTTCAGTTTTACTCTTTACGATGGCGCCGGCTGGTTGTTGAAAAATCCGGCAGCCGGGACAACTCCGGAAACCATCGAAGTAACCATCAGTCTTATTGGTCTCACCCCGGGGACATATTTTGATTCCATCCGGGTCGATGCACCGTCAGCCGACAATACCCCCCAGTTCGTTTATGTCCGTCTGACGGTTGAGCCGCCCCCGCCCACGATTGGATACAATCCGGTAAGTTTCTATTTCAACGCCATTGCCGGAGAAGCTAACCCGCCGTCACAAACTCTGTCAATTACCAATACCGGCGGTTCGACTCTTAACTGGACTCTGTCGCATACCGAATCCTGGCTTGATTTGAATCCCATGTCCGGGACTGATGCCGGCAGTGTTACTGTTTCGGCGGATATCGGGGGTCTGGCATATGGTATTTATTATGATACCATTGTCATTGAAGACCCGAATGCCACCAACAGTCCGGTTCGTATCCCGGTCAGTCTTTCGGTTGCTTCCGATTTGCCGGTTATTGAAGTCATACCATCAAATAACGTGGTGATAATCGAGTTGTCCAAGTTGATAAATAAGGACGACATTCTGGTAGTTCCCCCCCGCACGGTCAATGTAAGAAATGCCTCGATTGGTACGATGAATTTCTGGATTGAGGAAAATGCCGAAAGAATCGACAGCGTCTCTCCTGATACCGGTTCCGCACCGGAATATGTAACCGTTTATTTCAGAATTCCCGATACGATTTCCTATGGAGATTATTACGATACCATCTGGGTTTATTCCAACGAAGCCATTAATTCGCCCTATCCGGTCGAGTTCCGTTTCCATGTGGTTTATGAAGCGGCCGTAATTTCGGTGCTTGATACCCTCAAAATAAATATCTTTGAATGTATTCTGGGGTCGATGGTGACCATCCCCAATGGCAAGTTGACCGTTGGTAATGTGGGAGGTGACGACCCGATGGTGGCTCAGGTGGTTTATGAATCGGATTATTTTGACATTCCCGTCACCGAAGGGGTGACACCCTTCATTTTCCTGCTCCAGCCTAAAGCCTTTGATTTACCCCTGGGAAGTTATTATGACACGGTAACGGTTATCGCCGTTAACGCTCTGAATTCTCCCAAGGATGTCATTATTAAGTACAGTATCGTTCCGGGAACGGTTAACCCCTTTATTTATGTGGCGGACCAGTACCCTTATAAGATACCCTTAAAAATAGGTACATCGCCTTTTGTCGAGGATGATTTTGTGATCCTCAATCGTTATGGGGGCTGTATCGAATGGGTGCTTCAGGGCTCTATTCCCTGGGCAACGCCCTCGGTAACATCCGGTCGCAATCCCGGTCATGTCGGCTTCCTGATTGATATTTCCGAATATGGTTTTGGTTCTTATCTGGACACGGTGGTTATCGTGGCGCCCCCGGCAACCAACAGCCCGCTTCTCATAGAGATGCTCTTGCAGGTTTGGTTGACTCGTGGCGATGTCAATTTCGATGGTCTTGTCGATATTGTGGATATTGTCCATTTTATCAGGTTCCTTTATTATGGCGGCGACCCCATCGAACCTGATATTATAGTCGGTGATGTCAACTGTGACGGCCTTTATGACGTGGTGGATATCACTTATTTGATTCAATATCTTTACCAGGGTGGTCCCGAACCGTGCGATTAAGATTTAATTGAACATTTATCCAATAATGCCGTTATTATCTATATAACGGCATTATTTTTTTAAAAAAAGGAGATAAAAACATTGTTAATATAATCCCCTGCCGGACAAAAGGTTAGAAAAGAGATTAAGGTTGGCTCCAACCTGTCGATTTAATTAAAATAACACAGCATCGGAGGTATTCATTGGAAACATCACGCAACAAATCAATCCTCACCGTCATTTTCTCACTTATTTTTATTCTTGCCTCGCCTTTAGCAGTCTTAGGCGATAGCGATAATATTGACTGGGATAAAGCCCCGGCTTCGCTGATTCACCAAAAAATGGCGGAAGGAAAAGCCGCCAGCCTGATGGATAAGAAAATAAACCGTCAAATGCAGTCGCTCGAGGCGGCGGAAGACACTCAGCAAAACTATGATGT